>NZ_LZGV01000117.1:0-22284 GCF_001690265.1 Gilliamella sp. HK2 | reverse complement strand
AATAATAGGAAGATAAATTTATTAATAATCTTATTTTAATGCATTAGTGACTTCGTCTATCTGAAGATTTATGCTTTCAGCACCACCACCAGACAAATACCAAAGATCAGGTGTTAAATAAACTACTTTTGTTTTGCTTTTGTTTAGTACTTTTGGAGAAAAATAGTGTTCAACCATACCTTGATTACCAATTGCTTTACTGCGGTCAACGATAAAAACGATATCTGGTTTCACTGATTTGATGTAATTATCATCAATAAAAACTGGCGCAGGTTTCCCGAGTTTTGATTGCGCAGGCATAATAGTTAGTGGCACAGCACGCTTAACGTTTAGCACATCATGAATCAGCGCTGCACTTGAGCTTGAATTAATAAGTATCATTTTTCCATCATTGTGGATAGTTACAATGGCCTTTTTGGGGCTAGCTTGAGCTACAGATTGGGCATCTTTAATTTTTTTATCTAATGATTGAATAATTTCATTCGCTTTGCTTTCTGACCCTGTTATATTGGCTAGCACTTGAATATGGTTTTTGACCGATTCAACATAATTTTTAGCATCAACGCTTAAATTAATGACAGGCGCTATTTTTGATAGTTCTTCAGTTTTACTAGCTTGACGCCCATCAATGACAATCAAATCAGGCTTAACTTTTTTGATTACCTCAATATTAGGCTCTTTCATATTACCAGTATCGGAGAGCGACGCATGATTAAATTGTTGCAAATAAGATGGAATAACTGATAGTGGAGTTGCAGCAACTATCGATCCTTTTCCTAACGCATCTAAAGTATCTAATGCGCCATAATTCATTACCACTACTTTTTTAGGCGATTTAGGGACAACTACCGTTTGGCTATCAGTAGTTACGCGCATTGTTGATGATTGACAGGCGGTTAATCCTAATACGATCACAGCAATACTACTCAAAAGTAACTTTTTTTTCTTATTCATATCTAAATTCTCGCATTGTTTTAAATGATAATAATTATTATTCAACAAAGAAAGTTTGTCTAGATCTAAATAATTTTTTACAAAGATATTGATAATCATTATCATATAGTGTAGTGTGCTTAGAGATGAAAGGAAATGTAAATATCATTATAAATAATGGGGTTATAATAAATGAACGCAAAAAAGAAGTTTAAGTTGGCAACACATGTCATTAATACTAGTATTTTGTTGTCATTATCAAGTACTGCTATGGCTGTTAGCAATTCAGATACTGATACCATGGTGGTTACCGCATCAGGTTTCTCACAACAAGTGAAAGAAGCGCCTGCGACTATTTCAGTTATTACACCTAAAGAAATCGAAAATAAACCTTACCGCGATGTTACTGATGCACTAAAAGATATTCCTGGCGTAAATATTACCGGTGGTGGTGATTCTACTGATATTAGCATTCGTGGTATGGATGCAAAGTATACCTTGATATTAGTTGACGGCAAAAAAATTAGTACACGTGAAACAAGACCTAATAGTGACAATTCTGGTTTTGAACAAGGCTGGCTACCACCATTAACCGCTATTGAACGTATTGAAGTTGTGCGAGGGCCGATGTCGTCACTATATGGCTCTGATGCCATGGGTGGGGTTATTAATATCATTACCAAAAAAGTGTCAAATAAATGGCAAAGTGGCCTGCGTCTAGAATCAGTTATTCCTTATCGTTCAGAAGAAAAAAATACCTATACTGGTAGTTTCTCAACTATGGGACCGATTATTGATGATATTTTGGGTATCCAACTTTATGGACAATATTCAAGACGCCATGAAGACAAATTTCTAAATGGTCATTCAGGACAAAAATTACGTAGCTTAAATGGTAAATTATCATTAAATGCATCTGATACACAAAAATTTGATCTTGATTTTGGACGATCTTTGCAAAATAGTAACGCAACCGCAGGCAAAACAAGAGATAAATCTAGAAATAATTTTAATCGGGATAATCGCCGTAATTCGTTTGCTCTGACACATAATGGTTTGTTTGGCGATGTATCTACCACTTCCTTTGTTGCTTATGAAGGCAATAACAACCCTAAAAGAAATATGAAAATTCGAAACACCGACGTAGATACACGTGTGACTATTCCTTTTAGTATCAATATGCTGACTTTAGGCGGAAAATATAATTATCAAGAATTACATGATAAAGGAAACCAGCTAAAAACAACATTATCTAAAATCGATCGTTGGAATTATGCGCTATTTGGCGAAGATGAATTACGCATTTTAGAAAATTGGAGCTTAACTTTAGGATTACGTTATAACAAAGATGAAAATTATGGCAGTAACTGGAATCCAAGAGTTTATAGTGTTTGGAATATTGATGATAACTTTACCCTAAAAGGGGGGTATTCTACAGGCTATGCAACTCCACAGCTACGTTATGTTGTAAGTGATTGGGGACAAGTAACTGGAGGCGGATACTCAGATGGGGTAATTATTGGGAATCCAAATTTAAAACCAGAAAAATCAAATAATTTTGAAATCGGGATCGGATATACTAATGATTATGGTATCGATACTTCTGCAACAGCATTTTATACAAAATATAAAGACAAAATTCAGTCATATTATATCTGTAATCACAAACATAACTGTGAGTTAAATGGTTATAGTAAAATATTTGACTTTATACAAGGCCGTGAAAATGTGGGTAAAGCCGATCTTAAAGGTTTTGAATTTTCATTCAAAACACCATTATTAACCGATTTTTTACTAAGCTCTAACTACTCTTGGACAAAAACAGAACAAAAAAGTGGCAAATATAAAGGACGTCCTTTAAATCGAACACCAAAACAAAAATTCAATACCCAACTAGATTGGTATGCCACTGAGCAATGGGATTTATGGGCTAAAATGGCCTATTATGGTGTAGAATCATCTAATAATCGTAGTGGGCAAAAAATTGACTACCCAGGCTATACTTTCTGGGATGTGGGTGCCTCTTTCCAAATAAACAAAGATGCTAAAGTTTATGGTGGGGTTTATAACTTGTTTGACAAAAACGTTTCTAACGAAGATTTTGGTAAAACCTTAGAAGGTCGCCGTTATTTTGTCGGTACCGAAATTAATTTCTAATCAACCAATATTTTATTTTGGTTTATTATTTTAAGGCAGCTTTAATTTAGTTGCCTTTTTTGTAAATAATCCATTAATTTATGCGTATTATTTACTAAAAAATAACCCATATAAAATGTTGATTTTATTTTTTTTGTTTTTGATAAAAATACTCTGTATCAATCATAAATTGAGTTTGCGATATATCTAGGCTTTTACTTACTTGCTCAATTAATGCGATATTGTCAATGTGTTTTTTTTAAATCTTCTACTTCAAATCCTCGTTTTGAGCTGTTTCAGTTACTGATTTTGCCATAAATCACCTTGATTGATTAAATATCTGTTGATATATTTAAAACAGGAGGTGGCTACACCCCACCTTTGATGGTTAATAGACTGCAAATGATATCAATATTATAAACAAGAGAATTAAGCGTATATTTATTCTTTTACTCTTTTAAATCCTTATCGAAAGCTGAGGGTTTATTTTATCAAGTTTCTTGCTGGATGGTTGCTGTTGTAGGATGCTCTACTATAAAAATCGATTTTTTATATAACATATTAAATTTTTTTCAGTTATTGGATTTATTTTAAATGGATTTTATGGGGAAAATAGCTATCTTACTTTTATTTACTCCATTATTGGTTTATTCAGCACAGAACTTTAATTCAGCTAAAACACATTTAACTAAATTATATAAATCAAACCCTGATCAAACTACATTTTATTGCGGATGAAAATTTTCGTGGATAGATAAAAAGGTGTTGTTGATTTTGACAAATGTAGATACCATACAAGAAAAATCAGGCTATAGCTAAATGCATTAAGTGGGACCATGTTATACCTGCCGAAAATTTTGATAGACACTTAACATGCTGGAAAGCAGGTGGACGTAAAGCGTGTCAATCAAATAGCAAGTGATATACATAACTTTCAAGCGGCTATTAGTGAAGTGAATGGCGATAGGTCTAATTATCGTTATTCGCTATTCACTAAAGTATTTAATCAGTATGAAAAGTGTAAAAGTGCTGTGGATTTTAAAGCTTGCATATTCCAGCCACGTGACGAAATTCGTGGAATGATAGCACGTACATATCTTTACATGTCTGATAAATATAAAATCAATTTATCTAATCAAGAAAAGAAGCTAATAATGGCTTGGAATAAAATGTATGCACCTGAAAATTTAGAGTGTAAACGTAATGCGCATATAGCAAAAGTGCAGGGTATGATAACAAGTTTGTTACTGGGCGATGTACACAATGAAAAAGTTAATCGTATTATTTTTAATTATTTTTTGGTCGCAAATTGTAGATGCGGCAGTAATCCATAATATAACGTATCGTGGTTCAGATCCTGATGCAATTAGGTTGATCGGTGGTGTATCTTTTTTTGCTTTGATTTATATCTGTTTTATTATGGTCAATTTTCTATTAGAAGAGAGTGACAAACCAAAGGATGAGCAAGACAAATTAAAGCAAAATGGAGTGCGTTCTAGCAAAAAAAACAAGCCAGTGAACGAGAAATTCAAAAAATACGAAATATACACTTCTAAGAATTTTAAAAAGAAAAAATGAAGTCGCTTGACTGCGTTTTTTTGTGCCTAGATTTTGAGTAATTCACTCAATACCAAATCGACAGCAATGCTATATACACATCATAATAAACAGCATTATCCTAAAGAGCGATTTAACTTTATGAAAAAATTAGGGAAGTAAGCAGGTAGAATGTTATTAAACTGGAAACGAGTTAAGTCAATTATTGAAAATAAGACCCATTCCTTTCACCAAAATAAAACTCAAAATTCAAGCAAAAATCAGTCATAACAATCGCCGATTTTATTGAAATTTTTTCATGTGGAAATTCGTTTATTTTGAAATTGTTAGCATTTAAAGGGCTATTTAATGGTATCTATTTTACCCTACTAATAAAATCTGAATTCAAGGTAATCACTTTAAAGATTTTCTAGATAAGGCTTTAGAATGGTACGCCCGGGTGGACTCGAACCACTGACCCCCACCATGTCAAGGTGATGCTCTAACCAACTGAGCTACGGGCGTATATTTGAAACACGCAAATATTAACTGGCAAATTGCTTTGTATCAAGTAAAAAAATAAAAAATAGCTGTTTTTTTAAGCTGTCGAACAATATTGACTATATAATAAACATTATTTACTTTGAAATTGAAAAAAACTTTGTATTACCATTGATGAAGTCTTTTATTAGTATTTTTTTATTTTTGCGAACAATTGTAAATTTATGAAAATTCTGGGTGGTTTGTTTAAATTAATTTAGCTATACTCGCTTCTTTACGTAGGTGTTACATGTTTAGGATTGTATGTCGATAAAAGATCAGATTGAAGATGTGTTGCAAAATGTATTTGGTTATAAATCATTTAGAAACCAACAAAGGGAAATTATTGAATCTATTATCGATGGACGTGATACTTTAACAATTATACCAACTGGCGGGGGAAAATCTTTATGTTATCAAATTCCCGCAGTTTTGTTATCAGGAACAGCAATAGTTATTTCCCCATTAATTTCCTTGATGAAAGATCAGGTTGATCAATTATCAGCCAACGGTATTGCTGCTGCATATCTTAATGCATCACAATCACAAACCGAACAACAAGAAGTACTAGCTAAATATTTAAATCATTCGATAAAGCTATTATATGTTTCACCAGAAAGGTTGGCTGTATACTCTTTTTCAACATTAATAGATGAACATCCACCTTCATTAATCGCCATTGATGAAGCGCATTGTATTTCACAATGGGGACATGATTTTAGACCAGATTATCGTCAATTAGGTCAGCTTTCATCTCGTTTTCCAAAAGTGCCAATTGTTGCATTGACGGCAACCGCCGACAAAATGACTCAGGCTGATATTATTCATCAACTTAATTTAATCGACCCATTAGTTATAGTAAGAAGCTTTGATCGGCCTAATATTCGTTATACGGTGGTTGAAAAATTTAATCAAACCGAACAAATTGTCTCGTTTATTGAAACACAAAATGGTAATAGTGGAATCATTTATTGTTCAAGCCGTTCTAAAGTTGAAGATATGACCATAAGGCTTGCTGCCCGCGGTTTTTCAGTTGCAGCGTATCATGCTGGGTTGACGAATAATGAACGTCAACAAGCCCAAGAATCTTTTTTAAAAGATGATGTTCAAATTATTGTTGCCACCGTTGCATTTGGAATGGGAATCAATAAACCCAACGTGAGGTTTGTTATTCATGCAGATTGCCCTAGAACTATCGAAGCGTATTATCAAGAAACGGGGCGAGCAGGACGAGATGGTGTGCCGGCTGAAGCGGTACTATTGTTTAATAAAAAAGACTTAGATTGGTATTATCGACAAATTAACGAAAAAATGGATGGTCCACATAAAGACGTTGAACAACATAAAATAAATGCCATGGAAGCATTTGCACAAAGTTTGACTTGTCGCCGAATTGTGTTGCTTAATTATTTTGGTGAGGATCGAACAGAGCCTTGTAATAACTGCGATGTTTGTTTATATCCACCTGAACATTATGATGGTTTAGTTGATGCACAAAAAGTTTTATCTTGCACTTACCGTATTGGGCAACATTATGGTGCTCAATATATTATTGATGTTTTACGTGGATCTGGGCGTTCCCAAATTAAAGAAAGTGGTCATGATAAATTATCACTTTATGGAATTGGCAAGCAGCATTCATCAGCTTATTGGCACAGCGTTATTAGGCAGCTCATTTATTTGGGATATTTATGCCAAAACATATCAACTTATACAACACTACAATTAACGCAAAAAGCGCGTTCAATACTTAGAGGCGAAATATCACTATCTTTGGCTAAACCTCGTTTAGAAATCGTTAAGAAAAGCCGTATAAATCGATATGCTAGAGCAATTAACTTAACAACAATTTTATCTTACGAAGAACGAATTTTATTTGGTAACCTTAAGCGATTGCGAAAAAATATTGCTGACGCAGAGGATATTCCTCCATATATTGTTTTTAGTGATGCGACACTGCTTGAAATGGTTCAAACTACGCCAGCAAGTAAAAAGCAGCTAATTAATATTACTGGTGTAGGTAAAATCAAATTGGAAAAATATGGTAATTTGTTCTTAGATGAAATAAAGGAATTTATGATAAAAAACATGTAATAATTTTTCATCAATTACATATAATAACCATCTTTAGAGAATTTTGATTTATTTGACCCTATAAATAATTTTATGTATTTGCTTATTTTTTAGCGTATTGTAGTGTATAAAAATAAGTAAATGAAAATGAAGACCAAAAGATTAAAATAGTTAGTAACTAAGTTAGCTAACAAGATACTCCCCCAATTGACTTGGATGAGTGAATATCTTTTCAAGTAAATTGACCATCGAAACAACTCTTAATGCAAAATGTCGGAGCATTTTGGTCATAACAAATATCACAGCAAGCAACAATCAGCGCATGATTATAGCAAAAAGCGGTGATGAGTAGTCATAGCGAGCTAGAGCTACCTTATACTATTCTCACCGCAAATTACATTATCTTTGTGTGTTATATTCAATATATGGTCATGTTTAATACATGTGTAAAAAAGATTCAGGAATCTATACCATTTCACCGTAAAGATGATTTATTACATAAAATCCAATTGAGAGTAATAATAAAAATGTCAATAATTGGTTTTCCACATGCTAATTGAATAGCGAATTACAGAGGCAAGGTCGGTTATTTACAACAAGCTATCTAGTTAAATTTTATCAGATTGAAAGGCAATGCTTTATTCTATGATTGGATAACTGACTGGAAAAATGAATGGTGGGTTGTGAGGGAATCAAACCCGCAACCATTTGATTAATAGTTCTTTAAAGTAGCATTTAAAATCAATTGCTTATAATTAATCAAGCGGCTAATAATACCTATATAAACACATTTAGCTATATAAGGATATATTCAACCGCCATTTTACCGCTAATTAATTTTTAAAAGTTGTATTACAATATGGATGAGTTAATTGTCCATTTTCGACTGTAGCTATTCCTCCATCTCGTTTTCTAATAATATGATCAACCGTCATTGCATTTATATGTAACGCTGCGCCACATATTTTACATTTAATTGTATTCTTTAATGATTCAGCAAAAAAAACTTCCGATTTCCTTAATGTATTAAACGTGTTACTCGTTATTTCATTAAACATATCAATATGATTATTCTCGTCATTTATTGTTAAGTAACTATATTCTTTACGTTCAATGATATTATTAATAGCTTCTTGAACTGATTTTGTTTGTAATTCTTCTAAAATGTTTATATAAAAATTCTTTATATGAGGTTGTGCTAAACTTCCTGATCTATACTTTCTTGTAATATTTTGAACCATATAATCGTAATTTTGTAAGAACTCTTCAAATCGAGCTCTCACTTTGGTAAACCAATCGAATTTTTTTTGCTTATCTAATTCCATTATTAATTCTATTGTTGCTGAAAAAGATACTGGTTTATATCGTCCATCTTTCGCATAAAAATATATAGCCGGATGTAATCCTAATGACGATGAATGGACACTGTTAATTCGTTGTAAGAGCTTTAAAACTTTTTTCAAATATTGTTTAGTTATTTCGCCTGTATCATCCTCTGGAATTTTTCCATCATCAATCGAGTCAATACCATTAACTCGATTAACCAAATTTAATATTAGAGATTGGCTTTGCGCTGAAAATGTTTTCCCTCCGATTGGTAAATCAAGAGTTTTAACTGGGATTTTTAACTTTGGTGTAAAAAGAATATCATGAATATCTTTAGCTAAATTTTGTATAGCCTCTTGATCCTCTGTATTATACGCTGACCAATATTTATGGCCTTTACCGCTTCTCAATATTGCTCTTGTTGCAATACCGTTTGGTTTTCTTCTTGTTTTTAATAATTTTAGTTCTGTTTTATCTATGATTGTTGCTTTTTGGTTTATTTTAAAAAACGACAATTCTGCTTTATGTTCATCACCTTCTACCCATTGCACTTGTATTGCTAATGTACCAAGAGTTTTAGATTTTTCTAAAATTTGCTCATTTACTTTTTCTGGATTTGTAAGAGCAAGCTTGAAATCAGAAAAAGGACCTATCTTTTTTCTAACTAAATTTCTAGTTTTTTCTGCCAACGTTATTTGCTCTTCGGGAATAATTCCATCATAAAATTTTTTTGATATATCACCATCCCCAAAATCATCATTTATCCATGCGGCTAAAGCACTTAATCTATGAGCACCATCAATAACAAAAGTAAAACTAGCTCCATTTTTCCAGAGAATAACAGCAGGAATCAAATCTCCTTCTAAAAAACTTTCTATTAATGATACAACTCTTTCAGGATCCCATTCATTTGTTTCTCTTTGAAAATCTGGTTTTCGCAAAGAATGAAAAAAAAATGAACCTTTTTCAAGGTCTCTTGCAGCAATAGTGTTTATATTTGAACCTCTGCTTTTTGATTCTTCTTTTACCTCAAAATCTTCTCTTGGAATTATTGCATCTAAAAATACATTGTTAGCCATTTTATATCCTTAATATTTATTATAAATTTAACTCAATGGATTCAACCTTACCGCATATTCAAAATGCTCAGGTGCAAAATGAGCATATCTCATAGTCATTTTGATGTCGGTGTAGCCGGGGATTTTTTGTAATACTAAAATATTACCACCATTCACCATAAAATGGCAGGCAAAAGTATGCCATAAACATGTGTTAACTGGCGATCTGGTAATTCAATACCGGCTCTGTCGATTGCTGAACGGAACGCTGAGTAACAAGACGTAAATAAGGTGTGAGGGTTCCGTTAAATAACTTGTCACTTATTGGAATGGTTCGATTACCTTTGGTATTGATATAGATGATCTTACTGTCTTTAACTTGAGGGCTTTTAGGTTTTCGGGTTCGCTCCAACGTGCGTCAGTTGCTAAACAGATTTTAACGATAACAGTTAAGTCTTTAGCCGTACTTTGCTCACATGATAAGAGTGAGCCATCAATTTGCTTTTTTGTTAGATTAGCCATTTCTTGCTCATCGGTTTTAAATGAGCGCATTTGTTAAAGTGAGTTGTTGTGTTTCCACTCCCCTAGCCGAATTAACTTATTAAACACGGATTTAAAATACATTAATTCAAAACGCATTATGCGTGGGGCAATTTTTTATTCTGTCAGCCCCGAAATATTTCACCATCAATACGCTTTTGAGCTAAAGCAATAGGTCAATCTCGGCACTAGATTTTACTAGCACGCAGCTAATCTAGCGAAAGAGCATATCCATGCCAATAATTTTTATTTTGAAATGGTAGGAAACAGATTATATACGATTATAAAAAATTGCACCGTCATTTTACCGCCACTCGTTATTTTCATAGGAGTTTCTAAGGAAGGATTTTTATATAACTTATTGATTTTATATTATAAATGGTGGGTTGTGAGGGGATCGAACCCGCGACCAATTGATTAAGAGTCAACTGCTCTACCGACTGAGCTAACAACCCACAAGAATTTATATAGGTATTCTATATAAATTTAACCAACATTGCAAATTACTAATCAATTTTATTTATTAACAATTTGAGATAAATCTCAAAAATATCAAATTTAATATGATAAGATGATTAAAACAATATAATTACTCTATTTAACTTTAATTTCTCATTGGTTAATAGTTACTACCCTTAGCAATTAAAATTTAATACAGCTTTTATGAAAATAATTTAGATTGTTATTGTTTTTAGTGCTTCAACAAGATTTTATGTCATAAATTATAAATAAGGAGGCAAAGAATGAAAATATCATCGGTAGCTATGGTGATTTCAATGGGGTTAGCAAGTTCAACTGCTTATGCACATACTGCAAATGAAATTATTATCCGAGGTGGACCTGTTTATGTTCACCCTCAAGATAAAAGTGATCATGTCAAAGTAGGCGGAGCAAAAACTGATCTAAAAGCAAAAGCGGATAACGACACTCAGCTTGGATTAAACTTTCAATATATGGTTACAGATAATATTGGTGTTGAATTATTAGCTGCAACCCCATTTAGCCACCAAGTTAAATTAGGAGGGGGAAATTCAACAGGGCTTTCTGGCGCTCGTCTTGGTAAAATCAAACATTTGCCACCTACATTAAGCGCTGTTTGGTATCCACTTGATTCACAATATGAGTTACAACCCTATGTTGGATTAGGCATAAATTACACGTTCTTTTTTGATGAAAAACTTAGTAGAGAAGCTAAAAATGCAGGATTTCATGGTTTAGATCTTGATAGTTCTTGGGGATGGGCTGCACAAGTCGGTACAGATTATACCTTTAATAATAATTGGCTTATTAATGCTCAGATCCGTTATATTGATATTGAAACTAAAGCAACTACTCATTTAGGCAATACTAAAGTTACAGCTAATTATAAACTTGATCCATGGGTTGCAATGATTGGTGTGGGCTATAAATTTTAATTTAATAACGCATAAAAAACCTCTCATCTGAGAGGTTTTTAATTACAAAGATTAGAGATTTTTTATTGCAGCATACTGCTCTTGCAGTTTTGCTTTATCATCAATATAACCTTGTTGTTTTTCTTTCTCTTTGGCAACAACTGCTGCGGGAGCCTTGTCAACAAAGCTTGCATTAGATAATTTATTAGTAATGCGAGTAATTTCACCTTCAATGCGAGCAATTTCTTTCTCTAAACGAGCAAGTTCATCTTCTTTATTAATTAATCCCGCCATCGGCATTAATAATTCTGCACCATCTACTAATTTTGTTACCGATAATGGTCCACTTTCACCTTCATCTAATAATACTATTTCAGATAATCTAGCGAGTGATTCAATAAAGCTAATATTATCGCTAATGATTCGGTGCACTGTTGGTGTTGCTTTGCGAATTAATAATTGCAAAGGTTTGCTTGGTGCAATATTCATTTCAGCACGAATGTTACGAACCGCAATAACAACATCTTTAATCCAATTGATATCGGCAACAGCTTCATTATTTAAATGCTGTTTATCACAAGCAGGCATTGGCTGTAACATGATAGTATCAGCTTTGATTTTCATTAATCCTTTTACATTTTGCCAAATTTCTTCAGTAATAAATGGAATAATAGGATGAGCAAGACGCAGCAAAGCCTCTAAAACAGTAACTAAGGTGTGACGAGCCGCGCGTTGCTGTGAAGATTCACCATGGGCTAAAATAGATTTTGTTAGCTCTAAATACCAGTCACAGAATTGGTTCCACGTGAACTCATATAGAATGTTAGCAGCTAAATCGAAACGATAAGTATCAAAAGCTTCACGATAAGCATTAACTGTTTGATTAAATTCAGCAAAAATCCATTTATCCGCTAGAGAGTAATCAAAATCGCCACCATTAAATCCACAATCATGCCCTTCTGTATTCATCAATACATAACGGCTAGCATTCCAAAGCTTGTTACAGAAGTTGCGATAACCTTCCAAGCGTTTTAGATCCCAATTGATATCTCGTCCTGTTGAAGCTAATGCGGCTAAAGTAAAACGTAGTGCATCCGTGCCGTGAGCTTCTATACCATTAGGAAATTGTTTTTGAGTGCGTTTAGCGATTTTTTCCGCTAATTGAGGTTGCATCATGTTGCCAGTACGCTTTTCTAATAGTTCTGGTAGTGAGATGCCATCAATCATATCTAAAGGATCGATAACATTTCCTTTAGATTTTGACATTTTTTGCCCTTCTTCATCACGAATTAATCCAGTTACATAAACCGTTTTAAATGGAACCTGTGGCTTGCCATCTTTATCTTTAATAAAGTGCATAGTCATCATGATCATTCGCGCAACCCAAAAGAAAATAATATCAAAGCCAGTAACTAAAACATTAGTTGGGTGGAACGTGGCTAAATCATCAGTCTTATTCGGCCAGCCTAATGTTGAAAATGTCCAAAGCGCTGAAGAGAACCAAGTATCAAGCACATCTTCGTCTTGGTTAAGCTCAATATCATCAGCAAGGTTATTTTCACGACGCACTTCCATTTCATCTCGCCCGACATAAACATTTCCTTGTTTATCATACCAAGCGGGAATACGGTGTCCCCACCATAATTGTCGAGAAATACACCAATCTTGAATGTCATTCATCCAAGAAAAGTACATATTTTCATACTGTTTTGGCACAAATTGAATATCGCCATTTTTTACCGCTTCAATAGCAGGCTCTGCAAGCACTTTAGCACGTACATACCATTGATCGGTTAGCATAGGCTCAATAACAACACCACCGCGATCGCCATATGGAACGGTTAAATCATGTGGCTCAATTTTGTCTAAAATACCTTGTGATTCACATTCTGCCACAATCGCTTTACGTGCGGCAAAGCGCTCTAAGTTTTGGAACTGAGCTGGAATTGTTGTTTCATATGCTTCGCTTGGCTCGCCATTAGTATCAAATACTTGAGCTTGCTCACCAATATGACCATCAAAAGTTAAGATATTTATCATTGGTAATTTGTGGCGTCGCCCTACTTCATAGTCATTAAAGTCATGAGCTGGCGTGATTTTTACGCAACCAGTACCTTTAGTCATATCGGCATGCTCATCTCCAATAATCGGTATACGACGATTAACAAATGGTAATACAACAAATTTACCAATCAGATCTTTATAACGCGGATCTTCAGGATTAACAGCAACACCGGTGTCCCCCAATAAAGTTTCAGGACGGGTTGTAGCAACAACTAAATAATCTTTACCTTCAGCTGTTTTTACGCCATCAGCTAATGGATAACGTAGATGCCACATTGAACCTTTAACCTCACGATTTTCAACTTCAAGATCTGAGATTGCTGTACGCAATTTGGGATCCCAATTGACTAAACGTTTACCGCGGTAGATTAAATTTTCTTGGTATAATTGGACAAAGACTTCTTTAACTGCATTTGACAAACCTTCATCCATTGTGAATCGTTCACGATCCCAATCAACCGAATCGCCCAAACGTCGCATCTGCTTGGTAATGCTTCCTCCAGACTCTGCTTTCCATTGCCAAATTTTTTCGATAAATGCATCACGCCCATAATCATGCCGCGTTTTATTCTCTTCAGCGGCAATTTTCCGCTCAACCACCATTTGCGTTGCAATACCAGCATGATCAGTACCCGATTGCCACAAAGTGTTATTGCCTTGCATACGATGATAGCGAATTAAAGCATCCATAATAGTTTGTTGAAACGCATGCCCCATATGTAAACTACCCGTTACATTTGGCGGTGGAATAGCAATACAATAACTTGGTTGAGACTTGTCACCATTGGGTTTGAAATAACCGCTTTCTTCCCAATGTTTATAAATAGGTTGTTCAATTTCGTGTGGATTATAAGTTGTATTTTTCATAATAAATGCACAAATCCTGATTTAAAGCATAAAATGGTTGCTATTCTACAGTAAAATAGCCAAACAATAAATTGGCATAACAATAAACTCACGGATTTAATCTGCTTTTTAAGAATTTTTATCAGAGAATGAATTACAAAAAAATACCGCTGACTATTAAGCGGTATTTTCATAATTGTCATTCATAATTTTGTCTACAATTATTGCTGTTGGTAAATAAAATTATCAATTAATCGTGTTTTACCAATATAAA
The DNA here is from genome assembly GCF_001690265.1 of Gilliamella sp. HK2. Classification (NCBI taxonomy): domain Bacteria; kingdom Pseudomonadati; phylum Pseudomonadota; class Gammaproteobacteria; order Orbales; family Orbaceae; genus Gilliamella; species Gilliamella sp. HK2. The sequence continues at coordinate 7,564 of NZ_LZGV01000117.1, read as the reverse complement.
CCGCCAAGGCACATAAACTATCTTTGGCAAGCATATTAATCGATGCTAATGATGCTAGATCGACAAATTCAATATAGTCAATTTTAGCCAAAGGTTGGTTGGAAATAACATCATCCATTGCTTTCTTAATAATTGTTACTGACTTTTCGCCCTGCTTTATCATTTTTTTAGCGCATTCAATTGCTTGATAAAGACAAACAGCAGCCTTACGTTCATTTTCAGATAAATAGCTATTACGTGAGCTTTTAGCCAAACCATCTGCTTCGCGCACAATCGGGCAACCGATAATATCAATATCGAAATTTAGATCACTGACCATCCGTTTAATGACAACTAATTGTTGTGCATCTTTCTGCCCAAAATAGGCGCGATCGGGTTGAGTAATATTAAATAATTTGGTAACAACCGTACATACACCTTTAAAATGTCCTGGGCGCCTTTTTCCACATAACGCATCTGTTAAGTTATTCACATCAACATAGCTACTAAAATTAGGCATATACATTTCACTTGCCGTTGGGTGAAAAATCAAATCAACGCCCATTTGCTCACAAGCTATTTTATCTCGTTCTAAATCGCGTGGGTAACTATCTAGATCTTCTGACGGACCAAATTGTATAGGGTTAACAAATATGGTCACAATTACTTTTTGGTTATCTTTTTTAGCCGCAGCCATTAAACTTTGATGACCTTCGTGCAAAAATCCCATTGTTGGAACAAGACCAATACTATAACCTGCTTGTCGCCAAACTTTAACTTGTTCTCGCACTTGTTTTATTGTCGTTACAACATTCATTTGTATTAACCCTTTTTGTTAACAGTAAATTCAAGTTTAAGTTTTTCTATAATGTCGTTATCAATGGCGAACTCATGAATTGCCGCTGGGAACTGTTGTTCATTGACTTCTTGACAATACTGTTTAAAAGCTTGTTTCATTTGATCACCGATTGACCCAAAAGATTTTACAAATTTTGATGATATGCCATCATACATGGATAACATATCTTGATAAACAAGCACTTGCCCATCACAATTCACGCCAGCGCCAATACCAATGGTAGGTATACTTACTAATTCTGAGATAATTTTTGCTAAATCAGCAGGCACACACTCTAATAAAATGGCTACAGCGCCGGCTTGTTCAACCGCTAAGGCATCAAGAACAATATTTTTAGCCTCTTGATAATCCTTGCCTTGAACTTTATATCCCCCTAAAGCAAGCACGGATTGAGGCATTAATCCTATATGTGCAATAACAGGAATCGAAGCTTGCGTAATCATTTTGATATGCTCACAAAATGCTTGCCCTCCTTCAAGTTTAACCGCTTGCGCTTGACCTTCTTTAACTAAGCGACCCGCATTTAAAACAGCATCGTAAACCGAGGTGTGATAAGACATAAAAGGTAAATCTGTAACAACAAATGCGGATTTTGCTGCTCTTGCGACCGCTTTTGAGTGGTGGATCATATCATCCATCGTAACCGATACGGTGCTATCGTAGCCAAGCATAACCATACCTAAAGAATCACCAACTAATAAACAATCCACGCCACTTTCGTCCATCAATTTGGCTGTCGTATAATCATACGCCGTCAACATGGTAATTTTCTGACGGTTTTGTTTACGCTTTTGTAAAGTAACAATAGTATTTTTCAAGATAACAACTCCAATTCTAATTGTCGATAATCCTTATTTGGATGCTTTGTTCGACTCATTTTAAGTAAAATAGCGGATAATTGTTGATAAATAGACTTATATTCGGCTGGCAAAGCATTTAAATGTTGTTTAATTGTTTCAACATCTCCTCGCTCAACAGGCCCAGTTAAGGCTCCAATAACCCCCACACGGCAAACCGCATTAGCATTATCTAGAAATAAAGCGTGCCAAGCCTGTTCAGTAAATTCTTTGTCTAATCCACTTTGAGCCAGCAAGCTAGTCCCAACTTGTGCTAAAGCAATAACCTGATTACTTAACATAACACAAGCAGCATGATAAAGATGCTTTTTCTTGGCTGAAAGGATCGCGATAGGATTTTTTAATAGGCTTAAACGCTTTTGTAGCTGAAAAATCACGTTGTTATTAGCTTCTAACGTAAAAAAAACTTTCGGCATGGCATGATAACAATCAAACCGATCATATATGGCATATAAGGGGTGTAAAGAAAAAGCAAAAGGATGAACAGATTGATTATTGATAAAGATATGCGATGTAAGCAAACCACTACAGTGACCAATCCATTTATTAGTAATAGGCAACAGACAAAGATCTTGCCAAACATTAGTTACTTGGTCATCGGGCACTGTGAGCAATAAGCAATTACAGTCATTAACTAAATCAGCTAAAGTTGAATATGCTTGGCTTTGGGTAAAATCGCTCGCCTCTTGTGTGTGAGCATAGGTTCGACTATAAAATCCCGCTACCTTTATGCCACATAAAGTAAAATGCTTTGCTAGTGTACATCCTACTTTACCTGCACCAATAAAACCAATAATCATTATCACTATAAATTGTTTAATAATTATCGCATTATAGCCCAATCGGTTTGATATTCAATCAATTTAACTATTGATAACAAATAAAATTTATTGTGGTATTCCTAATATCAAGTAGAGACAAAACCACTAAAAAACAGAAAATTATTTGCAATTCAAGCACAGAAAAACAAGTCCTCCGATAAAAAGATGTTTAATAATATTACGATGTTTATATATAAATATTTAACATTACAAAAAACTACTAAGCGCCTTATTTTTAGGTATAATAATTGTATAGAGATAGTTACTGTTTTTTGTATATAGTGGATACGAGGGCTAAAATAACTGATCATACTCAGTTGGCTATTGTTAAGCACCCCCTCACACCACCATAAGTATCTTCCATTTCAAGTATTAATAACTATCTATTTTACCTTTTATTCATAACTAATGATGTAAAAACAAAACACCGAAAAATATTAATTATATCTATTAACTTTAGATAATTATCTTCTTAATTTAACAATCATAGGCACTTATATGAATTCATATTTATTACTATTTTTTGCAATTATTTGTGAAGTAATAGCTACATCTTCATTGAAACTATCAAATGGCTTCACTAATTTGATGTTCTCAATTATTACTATTATTGGCTATAGTGCATCGTTTTATCTTCTTTCATTAGCATTAAAAACCATCCCTGTTGGTATTGCCTATGCGATTTGGTCTGGAATCGGCATTGTATTAATCAGTTTAATTGCGTGGATCTTTCTAAAACAAACTTTAGATTTAGCAGCACTAATAGGCATGGGATTTATCATGTTTGGTGTGGTGATTATTAATTTATTCTCGAAAGTTGCGGGACATTAACCTCTAAATATGATGATTTTTTATTAAAAATAGCATTAGCTTGAACAAAATATTGAAGTATTTTATTCAGCTAATGCTATAAATTGCGTTATTAATCGTTTTTTAAAACCCTTTTATAATCGAACGTCATTTTAAATAAACCTAAAATACAATTCACAGTTTTAGCAAGATTATTAATTTAGGCATAAATTACAAAATATTTTGTAATTGGATATACAAATAATGAATAAACCAGCAATGCTTCTATTACTATTATGCTTGAATTATACGTATATAAAATAATCTTAAACGATTACCCAACGTTATTAGCCATTTGACACATTGTGGCATATTATCATTATGTAAAAAAATATTTACATTTAATTTATCACCCATTTAATTTGCAAGTAAACGGCAATAGTGAGTTAACAAAGATATCGACTAAAATTAAGCTAGGTCGGGTTCTAAAAAGCCCAATTGAAGTTTGATAATTTTTATCGTTTTATTCATTTGTAACCCTACTCCTAGATTATAAACACTTAATTATAAAAACTTAGATGTCAAATTAAGTTGAAATCATTAAAAACGGTTCTTTGATTATCGGCGGATTAAATCATCGCCATAACCAACCCATTTATAAGTAGTTAAAGCTTCAAGCCCCATTGGTCCTCGTGCATGTAATTTCTGTGTGCTGACAGCCACTTCAGCGCCTAAGCCAAACTGTCCACCATCGGTAAAACGTGTTGAAGCATTGACATAAACTGCTGCCGCATCAACCAAATTAGTGAATTGCTGTGCATTAGATAAATTACGGGTTAAAATGGCCTCGGAATGACCGCTACCATATTCACGAATATGTTCTACGGCGAGTTCAAGTGAGTCAACCATGACTACATTTAAATCTTTTGATAGCCATTCTTGGCGTAAGTGCTGATCTTCAACAGCAAAAACATTTGCAACACAAAATTTTAATATTTCATAAGAATTGGGATCAGCATGCAACACAACATCATTATCAGCCATAATTTGACTAAATTTAGGTAAGAATTTATCTGCAATGTTTCGATGAATAAGAAGCGTTTCAAGCGTATTACACGTACTTGGTCGTTGAGTTTTAGCATTTACGATAATAGAAAGAGCTTTATCATAGTCAGCGCTTTCATCAACAAAAATATGACAGACACCAATACCACCAGTAATGACAGGAATTGTTGAATGCTCACGGCATAATTTATGTAAGGCAGCACCTCCACGTGGAATGATCATATCAACATATTGGTCCAGTTTAAGTAATTCAGTAATGTATTTGCGATCAGGATTATCAATACATTGTATTGCTGCTTTAGGTAATCCCGCTTGGTCTAATGCCTGCTGAATGATAGAAATAGTCACAGCATTTGTGTGCATGGTCTCTTTTCCACCTCGCAATATTGCTGCATTACCCGTTTTTAAGCAAAGCGTAGCAATATCAATGGTGACGTTTGGCCGAGCCTCATAAATAACGCCAATCACCCCTAAAGGCACTCGGCGACGTTGTAGCTTTAAACCACTATCTAGGGTTGAACCATCAATAATTTGACCAATGGGATCGGTTAATGAAACCACTTTACGAACATCATTAGCAATAGCCATTAACCGCTCAGGGGTTAATAATAACCGATCAATAATAGCCGCGCTCAGCCCCTGTGTTTTTGCTATTTCAATATCATGCTCATTTGCAACTAAAATAGCTGTGCAGTGCTGTTCTAATAAATCAGCAATCATCGTCAATACTTTATTTTTGACTGTTATTGGACATTGGGCTAATTGGTATGATGCCAGTTTTGCAGCTTTACCCATTTGTTGTAACATTATTATCACCATTAAGTTATATTCTTGTTTGCATCACTTCATTTTTTAAATGACTGTGTTTTACTAGCTATATCATTCTAATCTATAAAAATTTATTTACGAGCAGTATTTTTGAGCCTATCTAAATTATAGATTTAATTTCTTAAATAAAACATGAGCATAACTGTTAATATAATATTGAAATAAACCAGTATTATAAAAGCAAATATTTTCACCTCAAAAAGTTGTTCAGAAAACCCATTGATTTTATTGAAGTTTTTATTTCAATTTATTTATACTAAATCAACATGTTATAAATGATAAAGTCGCCTACATTGAGACATATGAAAGTTTATATTTAATACCTCCTTTCTTTAATTAAATTTTGCCAGAAAAATCACTAAATTTATTGTAATTAACATTGAATTCCGATTTTTGGAAAAATATTCAAACACAATGGTGATATGATGGCTTACTTGATTAAATTTGGGTATTCCTAATGGAAAAATATACAACAGAGGTATTTAGGCAAGCTCGTATAAGCAGAGATCCTCGGTTTGATGGCAAAGTATTTATTGCTGTTAAAACAACAAAAATATTTTGTCGAACAATTTGTCCTGCAAAACTACCACTGGAAAAAAATGTTACCTACTACTTATCCAAAGAAGAAGCCCTTAGCGCAGGTTATCGCCCGTGTTTTCGTTGTAAACCCGAATTCTCGCCAAATTTTAACGCGCTTTCTCGTTACTCTATATTTACGCAACAAGCTATAAAGTTGATCCAATCAGGAGAAATGCTGACATCTAGTGTAGAAGATATTGCATCAGCCTTATTTACTTCCAGTAGAAATCTAAATAAAGCGTTTACAAAAAACTTAGGAATACCTTTAAAACAGTTTCAAGATATGACAAAAGCATTATTTGCGAAAAAACTGTTATACTCATCAAATTTAAGTATTGTTGAAATATCAGAAGCGTGTGGATATAGTTGCGTTAGTGGTCTTTATAACCTGATTAATCGATTTTTGAAAGTTCCAGTTCGAAAATTACTTAGTAAAACTAAGGATGGGGCGAAACTAACAATTGATTTAAAAATACCTTATATAAATTTTTACAATTGGGATTTTTTTCTCACATTTCAATCAAAAAGGCTTATTAGCAACATCGAAAGTATCGAAGGTAGAGTCTATCGACGCACAATAGAAATTGAAAATATCAAAGGCTACTTTGAAATCAAGTGCGAAGATCGTGTTTTTATTATAACTTTATCTAGGTCATTTCTACCCAAAATGGCAGAAGTCTTAAGAAAAATTTCAGCCATGTTTGATTTGAATTCAAATATTAATTTTATTGAAGATCGGCTTAAAAATTTATATCCATCTATAATAAAAAATAAAGGGTTGCATATTCCTGGTGTTCTTTCGCCATATGAAGCAGGAATTCGAGCTATATGTGGTCAACAAGTCTCTGTTTCCGCGGCGACCAATTTACTAAATCAATTTGCTTCTATTTTTCACAAAAAAGATGAACAAGCAAATCATTACTTTCCCTGCCCAAAAGAAATTACAGCGTCTGGGTTAGACAGAATGAAAACAACTCAATCCAAAAAAAATACATTATTTGCATTTTCTCAGTGGTGCTGCGATTACGATATAAATTCACATATCGATAGTTTGAGCCAAGTAAAAGGTATTGGTCCGTGGACTATCAATTATATAAAGTTAAGAGGAATGAATGCTTCAGATATTTGGATGGAAACGGATTTAGGTATAAAAAAAGCGCTCGATAAATATGAGCTTCGAAATAGTGATAGTGCTGCACCGTGGAGAAGCTATTTGAGTATTCATTTATGGAGCAATTTGTGATGTATTTTGATCAACTTACATGCCCAGAATCATTTCCTTGGCATTTTGCAAATATAGTTGCTACAAATGAACATATCATTGAAGTAATGTTTTCTAACACAGCATCAGAAATTAATAAAAACAAAATCACTGAATTATGTAAACAGCAATTAATACTCTATTTTTCTAAAAAATTGACCACTTTTTGTCTTCCTTTCATATCTCAGGGAACACGCTTTTGTAACTGTAACTACCCCCTAAAATAGTACAGCAAAAAAGTAGAAAATTCTCTATGATAAAAGTAAAAGAGGATTCAATGATGAAAAAAATGACTGAACATCAAATCGTCGCTATTTTAAAAGAAGCAGAAGCAGGTATTCCTGTCAAGGAACTCTGTCGTAAATATGGCATGGGTAATTCAACTTTTTATAAATGGCGGGAAAAATATGGCGGTATGGAAACTTCAGACATCAAACGTCTAAAAGAACTCGAAGCGGAAAACCGCAAGCTTAAGCAGATGTTTGCCGAACTGAGCTTAAAATCCCAGCTTCAGGAAGAAATCATA
>NZ_LZGV01000116.1:0-662 GCF_001690265.1 Gilliamella sp. HK2 | reverse complement strand
AAATCCATTGACCAACATTCACCTTGTTTATTGGGGACTAATAACCTTTCTGGGTATCGTGGAGGAATGCGTTTTTTACGCTTTACCCTGAGATTAAGCTTTAATTCACAATACACCCGATATACCAGTTTATGATTCCATTGATAGCCGAGCTTTCTGATACGATTAAAACATTTAGGAAAACCCCAGCGTAAATGCCGGTCTGTGACAGTATTCAACACCGAAATAATCACGGAATCATCCTGAAACTTAGGTTGGTAATAGTAAGCACAACGGCTTAAACCAACAATGGCACAACTCATCGTAATAGTGACTGAATGATTTTGTTGTAGTTGCTGTGCCCACGTTTTACGTGCCTCAGTTGGCACTAAAGCTTTTTTATGATTTCTTCCTGAAGCTGGGATTTTAAGCTCAGTTCGGCAAACATCTGCTTAAGCTTGCGGTTTTCAGCCTCAAGCTCCTTTAAGCGTTTGATATCCGACGTTTCCATACCGCCATATTTTTCCCGCCATTTATAAAAAGTTGAATTACCCATGCCATATTTACGACAGAGTTCCTTGACAGGAATACCTGCTTCAGCTTCTTTTAAAATAGCTACGATTTGATGTTCAGTCATTTTTTTCATAATTGAATCCTCTTTTACTTTTATCATAGAGAATTTT
>NZ_LZGV01000115.1:0-14790 GCF_001690265.1 Gilliamella sp. HK2 | reverse complement strand
GGCGCGTTGTTTTGCCTCACTATCGTATTGACTATTATCATCCAGCCCCTGTTCAAACAACGAATCCGTAAATAACATATGGGCTTTTTTTACATTTATCATTAATTTATTGTAAGGGTAGGGTTCGGGTAAACCTTTTTCAAAATCAAAGATATCTTCAGGCTCTCTATTTTTCGTTTTTATAACTTGACCGGCTTTATTAAGTATTTGGTTTTCGGCATGTATTAAGGACTGATTATGATGAATGACATGATTGGTTTTTATACCTTGCTTATCAAAGTAATCCGCAATGCTATAAAGATTAACCTCTCTAATATAATTCTCAATTGAATAGCGCCCCGTTATCGGGTTTTTTCTTGTTGCTTGAGTCATTAGCCCTGTATTTTCATCAAAAAGGACTTCGGAGGTATAAATAATATTATGATTGTTATCATACATGTCAAGATTAAGCTGTTTTATGTTCTTATTATCCCAATAATCATAACGATAATGCGTCATTGCAAATAAAGGTCTTTTTTGAATACTGATCACAATACCGTGCTTTTTTTCCACCCGCAGATAGCAAGGTAATTCAAAAACGTCTTCAAATGAAGTGTGTTGTTGTAATTGTTTATGCTCATCTAATGTATAAAAATAAACACCATCTTCTAGCGATTGAAAAGCATCGGTCGGATATAATATTTCAATAATATTGCGCTCCCGTTGCCATATATCACTATATTGGTAGTTTTGATTTAATTTGACTTGAGCAATATTTTGGACTGCCGTGCTATACATTTTTTTGTGGTTTTCTAAACCCATTACCGATGTGGATAAATCTTCTTCAGGAAAGCTATATTTGTTGTCAATAAAAATATCAAAATCACGTTGAAAATAGGTCTTATTGGGTATAATGCCCTGCGTTTTTAATTTTTTGGCTAGTTGTGCTTGTTGGCCTTGCATTTTTACCTCGGCTAAAACAGATTGGAAAGTTGTTATCCACAGTAAAAAGAAGATCAACCCTATTCTGACTAAATTTTTCATCTCTTCCTCACCTTTTTCCATTTAGGCTTATAGCGTTTTTATGTAACGTACTCTTAATTCCATATTATATTTTGATTATTGTGTATTTGCCTCTTGCAGTATTATGTCAAAACCATCTGGGTTGAATGGTAAGTCATCATAAAGTTGAGGGGCGTTTTGGTCTTTAACCTCGTCAGTGGTCAATAATATATTGCCTTGATTATCCAGATATTGATTTTTTACATTACCGTCTGTGGATATTTCAATATGGTTAGTTTTAATACCTTGTTGATTAAACCGCTCTAATATGGCAAACACTGTCTTATTTTTTAACAGTTTGAATGTCCTAATCGTATTCCCTTGGGCATCTTTAATGATTTGAGATGAGGGAAAATAACTGCCTTTTTCATACTCTGTGTCTATAACTAATTTAGGCACTAAATGGCTTTCAAGCACGGTTAATGTACTGCGAACAGGGGTGTTTTTTTTGTATGCAAATTCGGTTGTTAGCCACTGCATTCGTGTTTTTTTTACTATCGAAATGATTTTACCCATTTCTTTTTCAACACGGATATAAGTCGGTAAGCTTACTGCTTGCTCAACACTCTCTAATGGCGTTAACTGGTTTTTATCGCCCAATACATAAAAATAAACACCATTTTCTAATGGTTTAAATTGCGCTAAGGGGAATGTGAGCGGAGTTTGTAACCATTTTGTTTTATTAATTTTTTTGTATTGATAATTATCACCCATTTCTATTTCGATTAAATCACTGTATTTATTATTGGGCGATTGGTTCTCTGCTTGAATTAAAGTTAATGGAGCTTGATGTGGAAAGTTTTTATATCGCTCTGCCATAAAACCCGGAAAAGGTAATTGGTGGTAATAAACTTGCTTAGGTTTAATACCTAAATATTCGGCGCGTTGTTTTGCCTCACTATCGTATTGACTATTATCATCCAGCCCCTGTTCAAACAACGAATCCGTAAATAACATATGGGCTTTTTTTACATTTATCATTAATTTATTGTAAGGGTAGGGTTCAGGTAAATCTTTTTCAAAATCAAAGATATCTTCAGGCTCCCTATTTTTCGTTTTTATAACTTGACCGGCTTTATTAAGTATTTGGTTTTCGGCATGTATTAAGGACTGATTATGATGAATGACATGATTAGTTTTTATACCTTGCTTATCAAAGTAATCCGCAATGCTATAAAGATTAACCTCTCTAATATAATTTTCAATTGAATAGCGCCCCGTTATCGGGTTTTTTCTTGTTGCTTGGGTCATTAGCCCCGTATTTTCATCAAAAAGGACTTCGGAGGTATAAATAATATTATGCTCTGTATCATATTTTACTATTGTAAGTTGTTTTAAATTGTTATTGTCCCAATAATCATAACGATAATGGCTAATTAGTGTTAAAGGTCTTTTTTGAATACTGATCACAATACCATGCTTTTTTTCCACCCGCAGATAGCAAGGTAATTCAAAAACGTCTTCAAATGAAGTATGTTGTTGTAATTGTTTATGCTCATCTAATGTATAAAAATAAACACCATCTTCTAACGATTGAAAAGCATCGGTCGGATATAATATTTCAATAATATTGCGTTTGCGTTGCCATATATCACTATATTGATAATTCTGATTTAATTTAACTTGAGCAATACTTTGAATTGCGATTTCATACATATCAGGATGGTTTTCTAAACCAATTACCGATGTGGATAAATCTTCTTCAGGGAAGCTATATTTGTTATCAATAAAAATATCAAAATCACGTTGAAAATAGGCCTTATTGGGTATAATGCCCTGCGTTTTTAATTTTTTGGCTAGTTGTGCTTGTTGGTCTTGCATTTTTACCTCGGCTAAAACAGATTGAAAAGTTGCTATCCATAATACAAAAGAAAATAAACATATTTTTATTACATGGTTCATATCATTATTAACTCCTTTAAATTTAGGTTTACCTGTTGCCCTATTCTGACTTTGCTTTTTTAGATATATTTGATAGTTTTTTTATTAGCATTTTTCTTATTATATTTTTTTCTGTTGTGTTTTCAGGAAGGTTTTCTAAAGATTTCTTATAACGGATAAAATGCCTATCTTGCTTTAACCCAATACAATCAGGATCAGCTAAATTACAGGTGGCTAATAATAAAAACAAAAAAGTATGGCAATTGGTTTCCTTATAACTGTCACCGGCCCAGCTCCATTCTTCATGTGTCCCATCCGGTTGTATTGCATCAAATTCTTCGGCAAATTGCCTAATTTCATCAAATATCTGCTCTTCATTTCGCGTATCGTTGGGCAACAAATAAGGTGATGTTGTAAAATTGATTTTCTCCACATGGAAATGGCCATTTTGATGCGGATCAAAGGCTCGGCAAGAATGGTCATTATTATTTTTTTTGCGCCCTGCATTTCGGTCTTTTGTTGGCGTTAATTCAGTTAATTCTTTGTTATGATCTTTCTTTCGCCTTTTGGGGTGGTCACCATTTAAAGTACCATCGCTAGAAATGATATTTTTACCATTAAAAATATTCATAGGTTGAAAAGGAAAACCGGCAGGATACCAACCATAACTTTCCCGAAATCCGTTGGCTTTACTTGAGCTTTGTAATGGATTTTCATCGTCATCAACAAGATCTTTTTCTTTTAATCCCCTTTCACGTGAATTTTTCATTACTTCATCTATTTCTGATTCGTCTTCATGCAAAAATTCAACCCAAAAATGCCCCACTCTAAATAGTAGTAAATTAACCGGTATTCTTCGAATCAAAATTTTTTGCGATGGCCTCAATCCCGCTCTGACTTTTGTGATTACTTTTGATGATTCCGAGGGACTAGTAACGGATTTTGCTATTATCCAATTCATAAATCTATCCTTTGAATTCTTATTTATATTTCAATATGACCTCATGTTATTTATAGACAAAATAGGTTAGTTTGATTTGGTGCAAGTTGATTGTTTAGTTGTCTTTATTTGATATTCTCGATTAAATCGGCTGTTGATTATTATTTTCGCTAAAATACCTTGCTTAAGGTTATTTTTACTAAAATATCAGATAAAGCTTCCTGCACTATTACCTATTTTGGTCATTTTATTGCTAACACTGTTGTGATATCTAAGCATTGGTTGAAAAAATACGCGTAAAATCTCTCTATTTTTGATTTGATTGTTATTGGTTTACTTTCATGTTAAAAGTAATAATACTTATAAATAACAAATGTTTTGAGCGTATAAAAAGCTTTCAGCAACAATATTGTTCCAACAAATTTCTGTTTTGCAAATGCTTTGTTGATGACAATACTGAAACAATAATTACTTAAAATCAACACACAATATTTGTTTCCATAGTTGTTGCCAAATGTGGCTTTTTAGGAAACAGGCTTTATAAATATCCTTACTCGATTTAGTGTTATTGTCAAGTTGTAGTTTATTATAATTTGGGATGTGTTAGTTGTTTAATAACAAAAAAGAGCAATAAGATGCTCTTTTTTGTTAAGGTATTTCGGGGTAAGTGAACGTTTCAATATAAAAATTATAATTTGAAATCACTTAAATCATCTTCATTAATTTCAGAATCAATTTGTCCAACTAAATAAGAACTCATTTCCGCTTCTTGTGGAGCTACTTGGACATTATCAGATACGAGCCAGTTATTGATCCATGGAATTGGGTTTGATTTAGTATCAAATGGTAGTTTTAGCCCCACTGCTTGCATGCGAATATTAGTGATATATTCGACATATTGGCATAAGATATCTTTATTTAAACCGATCATTGAACCACCCTCAAACAGGTATTCGGCCCATTCTTTTTCTTGGTTAGCTGCTTGTAAAAATAGGTTATAACAATCTTGTTCGCACTCTTTGGCAATTTCGGCCATGTCAGGATCATCTTCACCACTGCGCAATGTGTTGATCATAAATTGTGTGCCGGTTAGATGTAGGGCTTCGTCACGTGCTATAAGTTTGATAATTTTTGCGTTGCCTTCCATTAGCTCACGTTCAGCAAAAGCAAATGAGCAAGCAAAACTGACATAAAAGCGGATGGCTTCAAGCGCATTTACACTCATTAAACAAAGATATAATTTCTTTTTGAGTTCTCGTAAGCTAATGGTGATGGTTTTATCATTAACATTGTGTTTACCTTCGCCAAGTAGATTGTAATAGCTGGCATAGCTGATAAGATCGTCATAATAACCTGCAATATCACCAGCACGTTTTTGAATTTCTTTATTCGTGACAATATCATCAAAAACAACAGAAGGATCGTTAACAATATTACGAATAATATGTGTGTATGATCGAGAATGTATCGTTTCTGAAAATGACCACGTTTCAACCCATGTTTCAAGCTCTGGAATTGAAATAAGTGGTAATAATGCAACATTGGGGCTACGTCCTTGAATGGAATCAAGCAACGTTTGATATTTTAAGTTACTAATAAAAATATGCTTTTCATGCTCTGGTAATGCAGCATAATCAATTCGGTCTTGAGAGATATCAACTTCTTCAGGGCGCCAAAAAAAGGACAGTTGTTTTTCAATTAATTTTTCAAACATTTCGTATTTTTGTTGATCATAACGAGCAACATTTACCGGTTGTCCAAGAAACATTGGCTCTTTTAGTTGATCATTGTGGACGTGTGAGAAGGTGCTGTAATTCATACTCATAATCGAACTCCTAACGAAATTGGGTAATTTTTCTTTAAACAAAAAGAAAAATAGGAATAGTATAGGATAACCGCTCAGTTATCCTATACTTTTATTTTAGTGCTGAATGAGGCAATTAGATTTTGCACGCTCCGCCTTCACAACCATCATCACTTGCTTTAAATTCAATATCGCCTTGAATATCTTCAGCGCCATCACGTGTATTATGATAATAAAGGGTTTTGACACCATATTTGTAAGCCGTGAGTAAATCAGCTAATAGTTGTTTCATCGGAACTTTATCATTCGGGAATTTGGTTGGATCATAATTAGTGTTCGCCGAAATAGATTGATCTATAAATTTCTGCATGATCCCCACTAATTGTAAATATCCAGTATTATTAGGGAGTTGCCAAAGTAGTTCGTAAAAGTTTTTTAGATTTTTATAGTCAGGTACCACTTGTTTTAAAATACCATCTTTAGAGGCTTTCACACTTATAAAACCACGTGGTGGTTCAATACCATTTGTTGCATTGGAAATTTGCGACGAGGTTTCAGATGGCATGAGTGCTGATAACGTGGAATTACGCAGTCCATAAGTTTTAATCGATTCTCGTAGTGATTCCCAATCATAGTGCAATGGTTCTTTAGTGATAGTATCTAAATCTTTTTTGTAAGTATCGATTGGTAAAATACCTTGAGCATAAGTTGTTTCGTTAAATAGTGGGCACGCCCCCTTTTCTTTAGCAAGGTTATTTGATGCTTTTAACAAATAATACTGCATGGCTTCAAAAGTACGATGAGTTAAATTGTTGGCGCTGCCATCGGAATATTTAACCCCATGTTTTGCTAAATAATAAGCATAATTAATTACACCAATTCCTAATGTCCGACGGTTGATTGAAGAGTTTCGCGCAGCAGGAACTGGATAATTTTGGTAATCTAGTAGTGAATCAAGTGCGCGTACTGTTAAGTCAGCAAGTTCTTCAAAGTCATCTAATGATTCAATTTTGCCAAGGTTAAAGGCAGATAATGTGCAAAGCGCAATTTCACCTTTTTCATCATTGACATTATTAAGCGGTTTAGTTGGTAGCGCAATTTCCATACATAAATTAGACTGATGAACTGGCGCTACTTGAGCATTAAATGGGCTGTGCGTATTGCAATGATCAACGTTTTGAATATAAATTCGCCCTGTTGATGCGCGTTCTTGCATTAGTAATGCAAAGAGTTCAACGGATTTAACCACGCGTTTACGAATATTTACATCTTGTTCATATTGGTGATAAAGCGTTTCAAATTTATCTTGATCGGCAAAGAAAGCATCATAAAGCCCTGGTACGTCTGATGGGCTAAATAGTGTAATGTTTTCATTTTTAATTAAGCGTTGATACATTAGTTTGTTGATTTGTACGCCATAATCTAAATGGCGTACACGGTTTTCTTCAACACCACGATTATTACGTAAAACCAGTAAACTTTCGACTTCTAAATGCCAAATTGGGTAAAAAATGGTTGCTGCACCACCACGTACCCCGCCTTGTGAGCATGATTTAACAGCAGTTTGAAAATATTTATAAAATGGAATGCAACCAGTGTGGAAAGCTTCACCACCACGAATTGAACTGCCTAAAGCACGAATTCGCCCCGCATTTATGCCAATTCCAGCTCGTTGTGATACATATTTAACAATCGCACTTGCCGTTGCATTGATAGAATCTAAGCTATCATCACACTCAATTAATACACAAGAGCTAAATTGGCGAGTAGGTGTACGAACCCCTGCCATAATTGGTGTTGGCAATGAAATTTTAAAGGTAGATACCGCATCATAAAAGCGTTTAATATAGTTAAGGCGTGTTTCTTTCGGATAATTGGCAAATAAACAAGCCGCAACTAAAATATATAAAAATTGCGCGCTTTCATAAATCTCTCCAGTAACGCGATTTTGAACCAAATATTTACCTTCAAGCTGTTTAACCGCTGCATAGGAAAACGACATATCACGCCAGTGGTCAACAAACTTATCCATTTGTTCAAACTCCGCTTGCGTATAATCTTCAAGTAGATGCTTGTCGTAATGCTCACTGCCAACCATTTTTTTCACGTGTTCGTAAAGTGCAGGCGGTGTAAATTGGTTATAAGCTTTTTTACGTAAATGAAAAATCGCTAAGCGTGCTGCTAAATACTGGTAATCAGGGGATTGTTGTGAAATCAGGTCAGCGGCTGCACGTATAATTGTTTCATGGATGTCTGATGTTCTAATTCCATCATAAAATTGGATATGAGAACGTAATTCAACTTGAGAAACGGAAACATTTTCTAGCCCTTCGGCTGCCCACGCAATGACTCGATGAATTTTGTCGAGATTGATTGGTTCTTTATTTCCATCTCGTTTGGTTACTAGTATTGATTTATTCATTCTTTCTATCCACTTAAATTGTAAAATTTATCGTAAGGTATAATAATTGATAATTATCAAAATATACAATATATAGTGCCTATTAATAAGTTTATTACTATATATAGTGTATTTATTAATCAACAACGTGAATTTTTTTAACTAAAATCAAGCGTGTTAGTTTTAAAATGTAAATTCAGCTTTTTGTTAAAAAAAGAGTAAAGATAGATATAAGTGGAAAAAGTGAAAATATCTCAACGATAAGAATTTCCTATGAATAGGTAGTTCTTGAATCTAGGAAAAACGATTAAGGTGTTACTATATAGCTATACATAATCTATACATAATCCATTTTTGTTTTCAGATTCTCCTCTACAATAGTACTTAACATTATAGGTATGTCAATCACAATAGTCATTGTTAGAGCCAACAATATATTGCCAAGCTTTTTGGGGTCAAGTGCATTTTTGGTATTGAATAACACTGTTACTACATCGTTGTTATTAGCGCTTGTAACCAGATCGTTACCTCGTTTTATTGATACAATATAGCTTTTAGCAAGCCCATTTTAAGCCAGAAGTAAGTCAAATTTAGTACTGTAAAAAGTTGTGGCTTGGAAGTTTTTGTTGAGTATTTGTTCGATTGAATTAAAAAAACTTATTTATTATCCCATTAGTTTTCCTCACTATTTACTGCGTCAAGTGGTGCTAATTCTAGGCTAGCTTAACAAAAGGCGGTGTCTTTCAAGATGGTATACCTCTTTGCATGGTTGTGTAATGATAGATTCGTTGGGATATTTATTATTATTTGGAAGTCCGTATTTTGAAAACAAAACTAAATCGGCAGATAACTTGATATTTATACAGACTGTACATACCTTTTTGTGATAGTAAGCAGAATGTATCGGTCGATATTGGTGTAAACTCAACTAATTGTTTTTCTGCTTTGATAGAGAATGTTCAATATTTTCTGAATACTTGAATGTTATAAATTAAACCTTTTAGATGATTGAATTCAGGTATTTATTTAATAGCGGTGCAGATACCATTTTTGTATTCACTTTCTCCTCGGCAGTGATATATAGCATTGTAAGTATGTAGATCACAATATTCTTTTTCATTCGTATCATACAGCCAGATGCGCCTATAAATGTTACCTTGGTTTGGCGCTGCTGCCCAAGAATTAGGATAAGCATTTTGGTTTGGATCGCCCCATTCACCTAATAATGTGCCTATTTCTCGGGTAAATCTTGCATTTCTACCTTTTGGAGCATTGCTTACCTCATTTGCATAGCTTATGCGATAATTGCCGTTTAATTCTTTGCATCCTGAAACTATTTGTTCTGCACTTCCTCTATTGGCTCTTGGTTGGCCAATTAGGTTTTTATCCCAGCCACTGAACCATTTGGTAATAGTAAATGGGTACTCAATGGTCTTACCAGTAACTTTATTTTTTCCTTGAATGATAACGGTATATCCGTTATCAGAGTTCATAATAAGATCCCAGACCACTTTAGTGTTCATCACTTCTACAGTGTTAAATATGACCGTCACAGTATCAGCATTGCTAGAAATAGTCACAAGTTTATCTCCTTTTACGATCTTCCAAATGTAATGTTGAGCAAGCCCATTTTTTGCTAATAAGAGATCAAATTTTGCACCATAAAAAGCGGTTGTCGGGAAGTTTTTGCTTGCATCGATATTAGATTGAATTAAGAAGCCATAGTTTTTATTCCATTCATTTCTTGCACTAACTGCTGCTTGTGTGGGGGCAAGCTCAGGTTTTGCATAACATATACCTGTGTCTTCTAATATGGTATAAATTTTTGACGGGTGAGTGAGTATATTGCCATTTGGATATTCATTAGCCTTAGGTTCACCATACTTTGAAAATAATGTTAAATCAGCGGATATTTTTACTTTATAAGGCGCTAATTGTCCTTTCTGCGTTAATGAACAAAATGTCTCTTCGTCTGTTGGCGTAAATTCAGTTAATTGATTTGATGAATTTGTGTAATACCAGATCATTTTTACTTTTTCTTTTATGCCAAGATAATCTAGTTCATCACCATCAATATCTATATATTGCTCGTTATTTGGTTGTTTTAGTGGGGCTAGCTTTATGCGGTTTTTAAATGGATAGCTAATGGGTAATGTAGCACGGCTTATTTCATTGCCATAATAATTCTTGCTATCAATAGTTAAGCCAAAAAGGTCAAAATCATCAATATGCGCCTCAATTTTGTCAGTTAATCTCGGTTTGCTTCCTTCAATGGTCTGGGCTGTTTGAGCAGATAAAATAGCATAACTTACTGTTGTAAATTGCAATAGGTATATTGTACACACAATTGTTTTAAGATGCTTTTTAGCTATATTCATTATTATTTTTTCCATTATCTCTATTTAAAACAATCATTGTGGCTTTAATTTTAATTAAGATTTTTGGTTTAAAGTTCAGATAGGGAATGTTTAGCATAGGCGCTTTATTTTATATAAACAAATCGTTTAATACGATCAATTTAGGCCTTATAAATAGTTGATACCTATTTATAAATATTTTATTTATCGCTAAGATCTTTTATTTTCTGATGACAAATGTTTTTATAAAGATATCGTAACTATATAAAATCTGGTCTATTAGGTTGAAGAAAAGAAGGGGCTAAGCTGTTTTTTAGAAACTTTAAAAAAGCTTTTAAAAAACAGCTAGTATATAGATAAGTATATTTAACAAATTGGCATTTGATAAATGCTATATCATGGTTTGTTTACAGCAGTGCATACTCCATTTTTCTTCCCTGCTTCATCAATGCAATGATAGATAGCATCCCCATAAGTATGTAAATCACAGTATTTATTCACTTTAGTATCGTATAACCAAATACGTTTATAAGCAGCACCCTGAGCATTTTTTGCTGCCCATGAATTAGGGTAAGCTTCTTGTGAAGGTGTTCCCCACTCGCCAATTAAGGTGCCTATTTCACGAGTAAATTTGGTTTTGTTTTTGTTTTCACTTATTGCTGGAGCATTACTTAATTCGTTTGCATGACTAATACGATAATGCCCACCTAAGGATTCACATCCTTCTACAATTTCGGCTGCCGTACCGCTTAACGCAGCATTTGTGCCGACCTGTTTTTTGCTCCAACCAGCAAACCATTTAGTTAAGGTAAACTTGTATTCAATAATGTTATTTGTAGCAATATTCTTTCCTTCAATTATAACAGCATATCCTACACCAGAACCAATAACATGTTGCCAAGCTTTTTGAGGATTTTTAGCATCATTAGTATTAAATGAAATCGTTAATTTATCTTCTTTATTATTTGGTGTAATGGTAACAAGTTCTTTTCCTTTTACAATCTTCCATCTATAGTTCTTGATAAGGCCTTTTTGCGCTAATACCAGATCAAATTGTGCACCATAAAAAGCCGTTGTGGGAAAATTTTTAGCAGAATCAATATTAGATTGAATTAAAAAACCATTACTTTCATCCCATTGATTAGCAACACTCGCTTTTGCACCTTCAGGTTTTAGCTCTGGTTTTGCGTAACAGAACCCAGCATCAGAGCTTATCGTATAGGTTTTAGAGGGGTGTTTAGCCACTTTACTATTGGGATACTGGTTAGTAAATGGAGTTCCATATTTTGACGTTAATATTAAATCCCCTGATACTTTTATTTTATATGGACCAAATTTTCCTTCTTTTGCTAATGAGCAGAGCGTATCAGACTTTGTAGGTGTAAATTCTACTAGTTGTTTTTCTGTATCCGTATAATACCATATCATTTGCGGAGCGGATTGCGTTGCAAGATATCCTAATTCGTCACCATCAACATCAAGATATTCCTGCGTATCAGGTTGTCTTATTGGTGCTACTTTAATTTGATTTTTTAATGGATAAGCTGATGATATTGGAAGCCGTGTTACTTTGTTTCCATAATAATTTTCACCATCAACTGCTAACCCAAATAGCTCCAAATCTTCTATATTTTTTTCTATTTGTGGTGATAATGATGGTAAATCTCCCTCAATAACTTTACTCGTTTTGGCTGTTAGTTGAGCATAAATCTCTGCGCTAAAAAAGAAAGGGCTCAGCCCAAATACAATTTTATTAAAGTTTTTTTTATTGATTATTTTGCTCATATTGTTTTCTACTTATTATTTGGCCTATATTTAAAATTGTCTTTTACCTATTTACCTTAAATTTTTATGAAAACTTTATTATTAATATTATTTATTTCTATAGTATATACAAATTAATAACAAGCAAAATAATTGTTATTTCCTATTTTATAATTAGTTAAGATCTTTCGAAAGATTTTTATATTTGTTTATAGGATAGAAGAGCTAATTAAATATTTAAGTAATTAGGGCTATAAGTGTGAGGCAATAAAAATAGAACACCAGATTAGCTATTTTGTTTAGATTTGTAGCGTTGTAAGGTGCTTGTGCGATTTTGTTCTTCTATCCATGCTAGTTTATTAGCATAATTTTTTTCCGCACCACGCATTGTTGGATGGTAATATTTTGTATCAGCCATTTCAGGGGGAAAATAGTTTTCTCCCGCAGCAAAGGCATTCGGCTCATTATGAGCATAACGATATTGCGCACCATAACCTAAATTTTTCATTAAATTAGTTGGTGCATTGCGTAAATGCTCAGGAACATCATAGTCTGCTTTAGATTGGGCATCATTCATTGCTTGATTAAAAGCAAGATAAACAGCATTGCTTTTAGGAGCACAAGCCAGATAG
The DNA here is from genome assembly GCF_001690265.1 of Gilliamella sp. HK2. Taxonomy (NCBI): domain Bacteria; kingdom Pseudomonadati; phylum Pseudomonadota; class Gammaproteobacteria; order Orbales; family Orbaceae; genus Gilliamella; species Gilliamella sp. HK2. The sequence goes on along the minus strand of NZ_LZGV01000115.1, from coordinate 1,970 downwards.
ACGATGGCTTGTGCAATTGCGCGTTCCCCTTCGGCTGGGCCAACACGTGTAAAACAGTCCCATGCAGCGAGTGCTACTTGCATTGCTCTTGGGTCGGCATTACCGACATCCTCTGATGCAATAGCAAGTAATCGGCGTGCGACATAAAGGGGATCTCCTCCTGCTGAAATGATTCTTGCATACCAATAAAGTGCCGCATCAGGGGCCGATCCTCGAATAGATTTATGTACAGCTGAAATTAAATCGTAAAAACGATCACCTTGATTATCAAACCTAGCACTTCTTTCTCCCATTATTTCTTTTAGTAATTCGGAAGTAAGCGCTTTCCCATCAGACATATCAACCAACAATTCAAGCGTATTTAGTGCTCGCCGTGCATCACCATTCACAAATTCAGCAATTTGTTTTTGGGTTTCTTCTGGTAAAACAATATTTTGTTTACCATATCCACGATCATCATCATTTATTGCTTGCTGCAAAATATCAATAATATTTTGATTTGATAGCGATTTAAGTAGATAAATTCGTGCACGAGATAAAAGTGCTGAATTTAATTCAAATGAAGGGTTTTCAGTTGTAGCACCAATAAATGTCACAGTTCCATCTTCGACATAAGGTAAAAATGCATCTTGTTGGCTTTTATTAAAGCGATGGACTTCGTCAACAAATAAGATAGTGCGAATGCCTGACTGTTGGTTGATTTTAGCCCGCTCAATGGCTTGGCGAATATCTTTGATGCCAGAAGTTACAGCAGATAAACGTTCAACTTTTGCGTTCGCATGATGAGCAATAATTTCAGCAAGTGTGGTTTTACCTGTACCAGGTGGTCCCCATAAAATCATTGAATGTAAATTACCCGCTTCAATGGCTTTTGAAAGTGGTTTTTCTTTTCCTAATAAATGTGTTTGCCCAATGTATTGTGATAAGATCCGTGGGCGCATTCTTGCTGCTAAAGGCTTAAATTCATCAGTTGTAAATTCAAAAGACATACTAGGCATGATACACTGTATCCATTCTTCGCGATATTAAACGTATTATATACTTGTTAATCAATAAGTGAAAAAGAAAATAGCTTTCCGCATAAATCGAAAAAAGCTAATATTCTCACTTAAATTTAGTTTTTTAACAGTTTTTTTAGAATACAGTTATTTTCTAGGACTCAAACATAAGGATTTATCATGAAAAAATTTTTATTATTAATTGGGTTATTGGTTAGTATGTCGTCAGCATGGGCAAACGATAAAGAAGTATTACAACAACGCCTAGATAAAATTGATGGCTTTTATGCACAGTTTTCACAGGATGTAAAAACTGCCGATAATCAACTTGTTCAACAAGGAAAAGGCGATTTATGGGTAACAAGGCCTTATTATTTTAATTGGACAATGAATGACCCTGATGTAACATCAATTATCTCAGATGGTGAAAATCTTTGGGTTTATACGCCAGCAGTTGAACAAGTGAGTGTCATGAGTTTGAAAAAAGCCGTTGATAATCGTTTAATGTTACTTATTTCTGATAGCCATAATCCGATTTGGAATGCTTATAATGTAACACGTAAGCAGAATTCATTTACACTTAAACCCACAGATGGTTCTAATCAAGACTTTGTCATTTCAGTTTTACCAACTGGCATGATCTCAAATTTTACGATAATTGAAGAAGATGGTCAGCGTAGTTTTTATGACTTGTCTCACCAAGTGTTAGGTAAAGTTGATTTAAATAAATTTAAATTTACCCCACCAACAGGGGTTACTATTGATGATCAACGTTAGCCTATTATGACATCACGGAATGTGTCAATGCGTAATATATTAGCGTTATTTTGTATATAAAATAACGCTAATAAGATCATAAAAATTTTTCCTATCGGCTTATATCAAAATTTAGTCAAATATAATGTTTTATTTCTTTCTATAAAATTTTTACTCCTTTTTTTTAACCTATTATTTTTTTAAAAATAAAGTTGT
>NZ_LZGV01000114.1:0-112924 GCF_001690265.1 Gilliamella sp. HK2 | reverse complement strand
AGGTAGGAAATAACCATTTCCGTACTCTTTAATAAGTTTATGGATTAATTTTTTTTCATTGGCAGCAAGCTTTACATCTTTAATAAAGCACCATCTTCTTTCATAAATTTTGAAAGCTTCGTCTTCTGGAATTGTCTTTCCTTGATAGTCCCACAAAATTTTATTTAATGCAGGATATCTATTTACTTGGATATTTTGCATTCATTATCTCGTTAAAATAAAAATCACATTTAAATAAATTGACGGCAACCATTTAATAGATATACAGGTTCTAATAATTCCCTGTGTTTAAAAGTATATAACTGAATATATATGAACACAACTTAATTATGTTAGAATTACAGAATTAAAATAACACTTGAAGATAAAGAAATGAGAGCATTTGCAAAAAATAGCAATAAATATTTAAGCCGTCGCGCTGCTTCAAAACATAAAGCACGTTTATCAGCAAAATAATAAGCCTTTATCGGGCTTTTTAAATTCAACCCCATATAAGATACTACAATTATAGTTATCTTCATAATACAGATAGCTGCCTCCACTTTTTTATGGAAGCGAGCTGTGGTAATTATTTCGGCATGATCTTCTATATAGTTGCTATTTGTTAAATATATTTTTGGTGCGTACCTTTGTGCGTACCAGTTCATCAGATTTCACATTAGTTAAACCAAAGATATATAACTATGGTTAGTACGTATCTATTAAGTACGCTCTTGGAATGCGCTAACTTGTTAACTGGCTTGTATGATGAAATTGGTATCCACTTATTAGGCGCCTTTTCGCTGGATACTTGCTTGGATACCTTTTTATAAGTACTAGTGATTATCTATTAGATTATGGTGCTACTAGCTCAATACGCATTGGTTTGGATTTGGCTGTAATGCCACTACCCATAGATTGATGATCTAATATCTGTTTTTCAGAATAACCATGATTAGCAAGCATCAATTTGGCAATACTCGCGTTAAATTCGCCTTTTAAGCCTTTATTAATTAATTCCACTTCTTGGCGTGCCTTGATAAGTTCTAACATGTCCTTAAATTCTTCGCTTGAACTTGCATAATTATATAAACTTGACCTTGAACAGTTAGCATATAAAGCCAGTCCAGCCACAGAGGGGATCACTTCGCCATTATTGATATAGCCTTGCTTATGCAAATACTCTTTCCCTAGCTCTAACATGTCCTTTAATTTTGATTTTCTTCCTGCCATATTGCTATCTAACTTACTAATAATAAGGCTATTATAACCTAATAAGGCAAATTATTAGATTGCTTTTTAACGTGTCCAAAATTAGCCCAGCCAATAGGAGGGGGTAGCAAATTTCTATAACTCTACACGCCTAAAACCGCTCACCCTACTTTTTATGCAAAACCGCGAATTGAAATAATTTTTTTGACTGCTATTACTAAATGGGTAACCATGAATAGCTCGAGCCAATGTAATAAACCTGCTGGCTTTTTAGCTGATTGCAAATTTAATACCTGCATGGTGGAAATCACCATAAAGCATTTAGGCTTTTAATTCCGCCCTGGATCAACCTAAAAATCACCATAAATTAACCAAATGATTAATAATGATTTTATTTTCATGGATAAATGGGTTTATATAAATATATTTATATTTCAATTGGTTAATTACAGGATCAGAATTGTTTTAATAATGTGTATAGTAGTGAACACTAGTGAATACTAGTGAACACCAAAAAATATATATAATAAGTATATAATGTATTGATATATATAAATTAATATTAGATTGGTGAATAGTGGTGAACACTTTATATTAAAAGTTTTAAATTATGGGGGGTAGATATAAAAACAGCCTAATGACTAATATAAGTAAAGGGTGACATTTGAAAAAGACTCCTCAATTTTGAGGAGAGGGTATTATTGAAGTAACTCAGATTTGAGTGACGGTTTTATCGTAACCCAAATATGGGGCACGGTATGAATAGCGCGATATGGTTAATGATTTACTAACTTTAAATTACGAGTACCAGATAATGAGACATTTCCTTGGCTGGCTTGTTCGACAAAGTCACCCCACCAATCAAGCATGATTCTACGTTGTTCTAAGTAAGTAGCTCGGTTATAAGCTCGCCTTACGCTATTGGTATCGACGTGTGCAAGTGCCGCCTCAATAATATTAGGGTCAAATCCCTGCTCGTTTAATACTGTACTAGCTAAGGCTCGTAATCCATGTGCGACTAGTTTGTTTTTATACCCCATTCGTTTTATTGCCATGTTAGCAGTACTACTATTCATCGGGGTTGTATAAGGCGGTTTCATGCTTGGGAAAATATGCTCTCTATGTCCACTAATAGGCTTCATAATTGATAATACTGTCATAGCCTGCTTATTGAGCGTAATAATGTGTTCTCGCCTCATTTTCATTTTTTCGGCAGGGATAACCCATAAACTATTATCAAAATCTATCTCCTGCCATTTTGCCCCTACGGCTTCATTTGGGCGTGTCATCGTTAATAGCTGCCACTCAATCAAACAGCGCGTTTGCAATTCGATTCTAGCCATAGCAAGGGCTTGCATAAATTGGGGGAGCTCTTGCGCATTTATTGTTGGCATTTGTCCTTTTACAGGGCTTTCGAAAGCGTCCTTTATCTTGGCTGCTGGGTTAGCATCAATCAAGCCAATATTAACCGCATAGAACATGATTTCATTTATTCGTTGGCAAAGTCTTTTAATGGTTTCTAGCTTTCCATTCGCTCTTAACGGTTCCATTGCTTGAATAAAATCTTTAGCTTTAAGTTTAAAAATAGATTTATCACCAATGTAAGAGAATAGGTGTAATTCTAAAGATTCCCATGTTCTTTTTAGCGTACTCTCAGCTAACCCTTTACCGCTTTTGACCTTAAACCAATCAGTAGCTACCTTTTTAAAGGTACTAGTAATTTCGTCATGCTTGCGTTGTTCTTGTTCTGCTTTATGCTCTTGAGGATCTACACCTTGCTTAATTAATTCACGAGCTTCGTCTCTTTGTTTTCTAGCTTGCTGTAGTGAAACCTCAGGGTAACTACCGAAACTAATTAATGCGCCTTTTTTGGTATACGGACGCGTATACTTAAAACGCCAGATTTTAGAATTATTCGATTTAACCAAGAGATACATACCACCACCATCAAATAACGAATAATCTTTATCTCTTGGCTTGGCGGCCTTTATTTGGGTGTCTGTTAATGGATGTATTTTTCTAGCCATAATTATTTTAGGTATACGATATATAGGTATATTGTGTTCGTATACCTAAGCATATACCTAAAAAATTTGGTTGTAAATGTACCTTAATGATACTTACTGGATAATAAAATCGCTTTTAAGGCTTGTTGTTATTGGGTTTAGTGTGCTTTAATGGGTTTTAAAGAATGTTGCTGTTTATTGATTTGGTGGAGCCAAGGGGGATCGAACCCCTGACCTCAACGCTGCCAGCGTTGCGCTCTCCCAACTGAGCTATGGCCCCAAAAGAAAGGGATAAAACTGTGGTTAATAATATGCAACTAAAGGGTAGGTGTCAATCAATTTGGTATCATTTGTTTTAAAAATAGTCTAATGAAACTCTGCCAATTAATGGCAGAGTTTAAACAATTAGCGTAATATTGAAGGTTGATCAGCTCCTTCTGCTTCAATTTTTGGTGGCATAAAGTGTTCTCTTTTTACGCCTAATTTAAGTGACATATAAGCCGCCACATAAATTGATGAGATGGTACCAAGCACAATACCCACCCCTAATGTTTCAGAAAATCCTTTTAACATTGAACCACCAAAGATATATAGAATAATCACCACAACAAGTGTTGTCCCTGATGTCATTAAAGTACGATGCAACGTTTGCGTTAATGAGATATTAATTACATCATAAGGTTCTGCACGGCGTATCTTTCTAAAATTTTCACGAATTCTATCAAAGACAACAATAGTATCGTTGAGTGAATAACCAATAATGGATAACATTGCAGCAATAATCGTTAAATCTAATTCTCGTTCAAATAGTGATAGATAACCTGCAGTAATGACGACATCATGCGCTAAAGCAACAACCGCTCCAGTACCAAATCGCCACTCAAAACGGAATGCAATATAGATTAAAATACAAACTAATGCGGCACAGATTGCCAAAATACCATCTTGAGCAAGTTCAGCGCCAACAGTTGGACCTACAAATTCAATACGTTTGATTTGAGCATCTGCATCAATATCTTTATGTATTAAATTGGAAATTTTTGTACCTAGCGCATTATCAATAGCCGATGAGGTATTGTCTTCTTGCTTAGCCGAAGGTAACCGAATGATGATATCTTTACTACTACCGTAATATTGTACTATCGGCTCATGATAGCCTGCATCGCGTAAACTATTACGAATATCATCAAGATTAACATTTTTTGTTACGGTAAGCTCGACTGTTGTTCCGCCAGTGAAGTCTTGTCCTAGATTGAATCCTTTAACAAAAATAACGACAAAAGACGCTACAACTAAGAGCATAGAAATAACAAAAGCAACGAAGCCAAATTTTAAAAAGTCGAGGACTCTGCGACCATGATTTAATTCTCTAACATCATGATTTTCTTTTTTATTAATAATCACAATAAACCTCTAAATTGATAACTTATTAACGCGACGACCGCCATAAATAAGATTGGCTAATGCGCGAGTACCAACAATCGATGTAAACATTGATGTAACGATACCGATACCTAACGTAATAGCAAAGCCTTTAATTGAACCAGTACCAACTGCATAAAGAATAACCGCAGTAATTAAAGTAGTAAGATTGGCATCAAAAATACTGCTCCAAGCTCCTGCATATCCTTCATTAATTGCATGTTGCACACTTCGACCATTACTCAGCTCTTCTTTTATTCTTTCGTTAATCAGTACATTAGCATCAACAGCCATACCTACGGTCAATACAATACCAGCAATACCTGGCATGCTTAGCGTTGCCCCAGGAAGTAAAGACATTGCACCAACAATTAAAATTAAGTTTGCAACTAATGCAAGGCTAGCAAACACACCAAATAGGCGATACATTACTAACATAAAAATAACTGAAACCGCCAAACCCCATACACAAGATTCTAAGCCTTGGGTGATATTTTCTTGCCCCATGGATGGCCCAACAGTTCGTTCCTCAATAATTTGGATCGGTGCAATTAATGCCCCTGCACGTAATAATAGTGATAAATTTTTAGCTTCATCAATACTACCTATACCCGTTACTTGGAAACGATCACTAAAAATACCTTGAATAGTCGCGACGTTAATAACTCGTTCTTGTTTTTCAAGAATCGGCTTGTCGTTTTCATCGCGTTTTCCTGTATCTTTGTATTCAACAAATAAGGTTGCCATCGACTTATGAAGATTTTTTTGAGTAAAATCAAACATTTTTTTACCGCCTGTGCCATCAAGCGTAATAGCAACTTCAGGTAATCCATATGGATTAACACGATATGAAGAATCAGTAATATGATTTCCTGTTAATACAATACGTTTATAAAGTAATACAGGACGTCCATTTTCCATATACTGAATTTCTGAACCATAAGGAACGCGCATATCACCATTGATAATGGCCGGTAAATTTGGTGTGCTTTCTTCGTTAACTTGTCTAAACTCAAGCGTCGCTGTTGCCCCTAAAATACGCTTAGCTAACGCGGTGTCTTGAATACCTGGTAATTCAACTACAATACGATCAGCACCTTGGCGTTGAACAATAGGTTCGGCAACGCCTAGTTGATTAACACGATTACGTAAAATAGTGGTATTTTGTTGCACAGCATCATTTTTAGTTTGTTGTAAACGTTGTTCACTGATATCGACAACAATACTGCTGTCTGTTTGAGAAGCTACTTTGTAATCTCGCAATCCATTAATTTTAGTAATACCTTTATTGCGATCATCCGTATTATCAAATTGTAATACAATTTGTTGATTACTATTTTTGCTGATTTTTTTATAATTTAATTTGCTATTTGTGAATTCAGTTTTTATGTTTTCAATAGATTGTTCAGTGAGTTTACTTAATGCGGTTGTCATATCGACTTCCATTAAAAAGTGAACGCCACCACGTAAATCAAGACCGAGTTTCATAGGCTCAGCACCTAATGCTGTCAGCCACGTTGGTGTTGCGGGTGCTAAGTTCAATGCAACGATATATTCTTCACCTAATGCTTCTGATATGAGCTCTTTTGCTTTAAGCTGTGTATCATTATCACCAACGCGAATTAAAATTGACTTATTTTCATAAATTAATGATTTAGTCTCGATGTGATTATCAGCTAAAAGTTTTCTGATTTTATCTTGCGTAGCAACATTAATTTCAGCAGTATTTGAGCCTGAAATCTGTATAGCAGGATCTTCACCATAAATATTTGGAAGTGCATAAAGAAGGCCGAGGCAAATTACAACGACCAACATAATGTACTTCCACAAAGGATAGCGGTTTAACACGACATATTCTCTTGTGGAATTAGATAATCAATACAATGAACAATAATAGATGATCCCTATTATAGCGATTTCATTGTCCCTTTTGGTAAAACTGATGTGATAAAGTCACGCTTGATCACAACTTCAGTAGTATCATTTAATTCTAGCGCTATGTAGCCATTTTCGTTGACTTTTGATACACGACCAATAAGTCCGCCATTGGTTAATACTTCATCGCCTTTGGAGATAGAAGCCATAAGATCGCGATGTGCCTTTGCGCGTTTTTGTTGTGGACGCATGATCATAAAATAGAAAAATAAACCAAACACAACTAACATAATTGGCATGAAAAAATCGCCACCGGGTTGGCTACCATCTGCGGCATAAGCATTAGAGATTAAAAAGTCCATACTGGTCCTCTTGATTAAAATAAATTTTTAAAGGTCAGAATTATAACATAATAAATAAATCTGTTATTAACTATTTCTTGTCAAAAAGCCTTAGGAAAACATATGCTTTAGGATAAAATGCTGGTTTTATTTATTTTAGTTAATATGACTCCACTATTGAATTAAAGGAAGCTGATACAGGCTCATTATGTGGTTAAATATTGAGCCATGCTAACTAAGTTAAATAACCATTTAGGGTAAATTCCGCAAAGCATCGTCAATAAGGCACATAATACGATGATTAATTCGCTTATTCTAATATTAGTCCATTTTAACTTAATCGAGGCTCCACTTAACATTTTTCCATCACAGTTAATTGGTTTTATATAAAGATTGATAATTAAGCGAGCATAAAAATAAAGTCCTAATGCACTACCAATCACTACAGCAGCAACTAACCACCATAATTCTGCTGTAACACCTAATAGCACCAGTAAAAATCGACCGACAAAACCTGCGGTTAATGGTGTACCAGCTAAAGATAAAAAACCAATCCCCATAGCTAGCGCAAGAATTGGTCTTCGCCAAAATAGACCTGAAAGATCGATCTCATTTTCATGATCTTGTAGTTCATCTGAATGGGAATCTAAGCTGATTGTGCCTAAAATACAGATATTAGCTAAAATATAGCCAATGAGATAAACGCCAATAGTTTCTAACGCAAGTACTTGATATTGCACAGCAATTAACGCTGTAAATAAATAGCCAAAATGTGCAATTGAGGAGTAAGCAAGTACTCGCTTTAAGCTACTTTGCATCAATGCCAATAGATTGCCCCATAAAATAGAACAAAAAGCCATAATAACTAAAATAATACGGATTGTTTCATTGTTCACAATCGGTGCCAATAAAAACAGCCTAGCAATGGCACAAAAAACTGCTACCTTTCCAACTGTTGATAATAATAAAGCAACAACCGTTGGTGCGCCTTGATAAACATCGGGTAGCCAAAGTTGGAATGGAACGAGAGATAATTTAAAACCAATACCAACTAACATCAAACAAACACCCATCAGTAATAATGTACTTGGGTAAGTCATCGTTGAGAGTTGATAACTTAGCCCACTGAATGTTAGCTCACCAGTAGTTGCATAATAAAATGCAATCCCTATCAATAAAAATACACTGGCAATAGCAGATAAAATCATGTATTTAACTGCTGCTTCTAATGAATGAGTCTGTGTATATTGATAGCCAATTAACCCTACAAATGGAATAGATAACAGTTCAATCCCAATAAAAAATGCAATGAGATGGCTTGCGTATAAGAGTGTTACTCCACCTAATGTCATGAAAAGTAGGATTAAATAAAATAGTCCGTGATGAATCTTTTCTTGCCGGAACCAACGATAAGCAAAACAGGCTACAGCAATAGATATCATTAAAATCAAACTGGTATAAAGCAACCCATAACCATCACAAGTAAAAAGTGCAGTGATATGGTGCGCTTTCCACTCATCTATTGAACTATTATCAGTGTTTGAATTAGCATCAATATTTGTCTTATCAATCTTACTGTTGTTGACGTTGTCATCAATGTTTTCATTTTGTTTGTCCACATCATCAGTAGACACAGTATCAATTGCTATCGTTTCTTCAGTTGATGGAGTTAGTTCTTTATTGGCGTCTGAAACTGATACCGATAATTGCATATTATCACTACTGATATCTGCAATAGCTTGTGCATTAAATGAAATTTTATAGCCAACTACCGCGGAACAAGCTAACGCACATGTTAATCCACAAATAGTTAAAATAGTACATCCTTTAGTGCTTATTTTAAAAACAAATAATGAAAATAACACAACAATGATGGCAATGCTTAGTACAAAAATAGGCGATAAAGCTATCATAGATTATTACTCTCCCACTCGTTCTGTGGTTATGTATTGTTGTGTTTGATTCATGATAGAATAAGACATATCTAAAATCAGTTGTGGATACAAACCAATAAAAATAAGGACAATTAAGATGCTTGATAATAACAAAATATCTTTTTTACTAAGTAGATGTTTTGTGGAAGCCTCTTTATCTGCGGCGCCATAGAATATTGGCTGCATACGCACGATAAATGAAATAGACAATAATAATAAGCCAATTACTAGCAAAATGGTATAAAAAGAAAATGTGTTATAACTACCAAGTAACATCATATAATTACCAACAAAATTAGCTGTACCTGGAATACCTAACACAGCTAATATAAAATATAAAGTTAACGAAGATAGATAAGGCACTCGTCCTTTTAACCCAGTGAACTGGTTTATATTCCGAGTGGAATAACATTCAACCAATAACCCACTAATTATAAACATACCAACGATTGCTAAATTGATGGCTATCATCTGGATAACTACACCTTGATAAGCAATAATAGAACCGCTATAGATTATTGCAGTAACAAATCCCATTAAAGCGATATGAATATAAGCAACAAGTTTTTTAATATCGGTTTGATTGAATGCAAGCAATGCTGCATAAACAACAGTAGCCAGTGCACAAGCTAACATCAATGGCATAATCATGATTGAAGCATTAGGAAATAGTGGTATAACAAAACGTAATAAACCAAATGCTGCTGTATTGAGTAATAATCCACTAATCATCATTGAGCCAGTTGTTGAAGATTCAATATGGGCTTCAACAAGCCAACCATGAAAGGGAACAAAAGGAATGCGTACTATCAAAGCAGCTAAAAAGCCTAACATCAGTAAAAATTCAGTATGGCTTGATATTGGTGTTTTTATTAATTCCTGAGAATCAAATGTCCAATGACCTGTTAAGTTCCAGTTAATTAGTGCCAATGAAACGATTGAAATTAGCATCAGCAAACTGCTTAATTGGGTATAAATCAAAAATTTGCTTGCCCCATTAAAGCGCAATTGCGAGCTCGAATCTCGGCGCCCCCATAAGGAGATCAAAAAATAGACCGGTATTGCCACAGCTTCCCACAGAAAGAACATTAAAAATAAGTCAGTGGCGACAAACAACATCATAATGGTTGATGTCATAAATAATAGGCATAGGTAAAATAAACCAAGATTGTTTAAATTTTCTTTACTAGAATAAACAATAGTCAATAATACAATAAATAGTGTTGCGGTAATAACAACCATTGATAAGCCATCTAAAACAAGGTGAAAACGGATGCCTAGTAATGGGATCCACTCCAGATTAATTTCCTTTCCCCAGTTTGCGCCTTGCTTTAGTGTTTCAGCGGCATCTATCCATAATACGATCGCTATCGATAATGTAATACAAATTGTGGTAAATGCGACAATTATGGGTAATTTTGACCAACGCTTTTGTACGTTGATGGAAACTACCCCTCTTTGTAAACATGCATGGCATAACCAACCAACAAATCCGCCTATTACAGGTAAAAAAACAAGCCATAACAACATGAATGATTACACCTTTATTAAATGAAAATCAGTAACATTAATATAATAATACTGCCTATAACCATCGAAACCATATACCATCTAATTTGCCCATTTTCTAGGTCAACGATAAATGCGTTTATTTTTTTTATGCCCAACATTATCCAATTATCCCATAAAGCAATAGGATCTTTTTTTAATAATTTAGCTAGATAGATATAAGGTTTAACAAATAAGCAATTTAATAAATAATCATAACGCCAATCACTATTACACAAACGTAAAAATAATTTAATCATTGGTGTATTAAGTACTTCTCGCACTTCGCTATTAGGGCGCACATATAAAATGTAGGCAATAAGAAAGCTCAAACCTGTCACTGCGGCTAATAGTAGTTGAAAAGGCAATTGCCCATTAGTATCTAACTTGCCTAATGGAATAATGCCATGAATCGGTAACGGAAAATGAATAAATAAAGCGGTAGTAAATACCAATAAGATAAAAATTGGGCTATAGCTTATCCATTTAATTTTTGTAAAATCATACCATTTTTGTTTATGATAAAATACCATTGAAATTAAACGCCAAATGCCTAAGCTAGAAAATAAAATACCTATCAGACCAATCGTTCCAGATATTAATCTACCCTGCGCCATTACTCCCCAAATGATATCTCCTTTGATATAAAATGATGCCGAAATCCAAGGAATAGCACTGAGTGAAAGCATAATTAACAAAAATACAATATACAGCGTTGGAAAAGATTTAATTAAACCGCCTAATTTGTTTATATCACGCTCACCTTGGCATTTTTTAATTACAATAGATGAGGCTAAAATTAACAATGTGCTTGTTACGGAGTAATTAATTAAGCAATTCAAAGACAAATTCCAACTTTGTGTTGAAAAAGCATAAAAAAGGTAACTAATTTGCGCTAAATTGATATACGTGATAATTCGTTTAATATCGTACTGCACTAATGCAATAGTACTAGCAAATAATATCGTTAATGATGAAATCATCGATATAATAGCTAAAACATCGCTCGACATCATAAACAAATTACTTAATCTTAAAACTAAATATACCCCAGCTAAAATAACTGTTGATGATTGTAACAAAGCTACCGCGGGCATTGGCGCTAATGTTGTTTCGGCAAACCATGAATGCATGGGAAACAGTGCAGATTTACTCATTGCTCCAAGGAATAACATTAAAGTTATCCAGAATATAATGTCTGAATCAACCGCTAAATTATCATGTGCTTGCACCAAAACATCATGAATATTTAATGTGTTTAAAGTCTGATAAAGTAAAAATATACCAATGATTAAAAATATATCCGTTAAATGCATAACGATAAATGCTTTCACTGCAGCATAGCCATTACGCGCTTGTTGATAGTAAATACCAATAAGTAAGTAAGTACTTATGCTCACACCTTCCCAACCAATTAGCATAACAAATAAATTATCAACTAATATAATAGTTAACATGCTAGCAATTAATAAGTTACTGTAAGCATAAAAAGTATAAATATCCTTTCTTAACGTCAAATAACAAGCTGCAAAAAAATAGATCAAGAAACCAAAAAATGAGATTAGCACTAAAAAAGTTAGTGATAAACCATCTAGTGTCAAAGATAAAGGTATAACGAAATCACCAACAGAAATCCAATTCCATAATAGCCTAGTATAGATTAGCGTCATGTCGGGCACTGTATTTGAATAAAAATCAATACATGAAAATACCGTAATTAATGCAATGATGAGCATAGTACTGATACCTATAATTATTACATTAATTGAGCGTATATGCCTCCCTAGGCAAATCAATCCAAAAAAAGAAAGCAAGGGAACAATGATAGTTAAATAAAGTAGATTCATCCTTTCATCTCACTCAGTGAGTCAATATTTAAGGTTTTTCGGCGGTAGAATAGTTTCATCATTAATGCTAGCCCAACACAAATCTCTGCTAGGGCTGTTATTACCGCGAGTATTGCAAGTACTTGTCCATCAGATTGTTGCCAATAACTACTTGCCGAAAACAACGCAACGATTGCACCATCATTCATAATCATCAGGCTAAGCAACAGAAAATAGAGATTGCGTCGAATCATTACCCCTAATAAGCCGATCACAAATAAAATAGAAGCAAAGATAAGACAATGCATAAGTGGGATCATATTATTTCTCCGACAACAGCCGATGCATAAAATGATAAGCAATCACAGCTGCACCTAATAATAAAAATATAGCTAATTCAGCCATTAAAATGTATGCATATACAGACATTTCATGCATTAATTCATGAGACTCTTTCAGCTCCGAATAGTTGGCCGTTACTACACCATAAATAAGCGCGACTAACAAAATAAAAGCTAAAATTAATGGCCCTAACCAAATTTTTGGGCTAATGCCTTGTTTTTTTGTTTCTATATTATCAACACGAATTGCCAAAATTGAAGCGACAACATAAAAAAGAGCCGTTGTTCCACCAATAAACAATAATATATATATAACAGCAGAAAAATAGGTATTAAGTAGAATAAATATCGACGCTGAAGCAAACAGCGAAATAATAAGGTACAAAATTGCCTTATCAACTCGCAAGCTACTAATCACTTTTATACTAGCAATAACAGCAATAATCGACGCGATATAAAAAACAGCGATCATCTAATTATCCAATACATATTCATAATACTGTTAGTATATACCCAAATGATATTAATATACAGTTTGCAACACTGTGTTCACTGAAAAATAAACCAGCTAAATACTATTTAGACGAACATTTCAAAATTAAAGAAGTATTTTTACTTATTAATATTTTGAAGTAAATATAATTAAAACAATTAAAAACAATAAAAACCATAAAATTTTATTATTTAAATTCAAAGCAACATTGTTATAAAGTATATATCTTAAGCAAGTTAACCAACAATTATACCGATGTCATTAAACTGCCATTTTTTTCATGCATTTTAAAGGATCTTAGGCATAATAAAATCAAAAACGAGAAAATCATGAATAACCAATACTCCTCAATGCGAAGTAATGTCAATATGCTGGGTACTTTACTAGGCAATGCGATTAAACGTGCCACAGGCAATGAAACATTCGATTTAGTCGAAAAAATAAGACAATTATCAAAATCAGCTCAACAAGGAAACGTTCAAGCACATAATGAGCTACTCAAATTAATTGAAAATCTGAATGATGATGATCTATTGCATGTTGCACGCGCATTTAACCAATTTTTGAACTTAGTTAACACTGCTGCTGAGTATTATGGTATTTCACCGCATGGGGAAGCTTCTAGTAGCCCTAAAAAAATGACTGAATTATTTAGTACTCTAAAAAAACTTAATTTTTCAAATGAAACCATTACCAAAGCAATTAATGATTTATCAATTGAATTAGTATTAACCGCTCATCCAACTGAAATCAATCGTAGAACCATGATAAACACCTATACCGCAATTAATAGCTGTTTATCTCAGCTTGATCATGATGATTTAGCTGATTATGAGATAGAACGGATTATGCGACGCTTGAAACAGTTAGTTTGCCAAGCTTGGTATACCGATGAAATCCGAAAAAAACGCCCAAGCCCAATCGATGAAGCTAAATGGGGATTTTCTGTCATTGAAGATAGTTTATGGCAAGGCGTGCCTTTATTCTTACGTGAACTTAATGACCAGTTGGTTGATACTTTTGATGAACAACTCTCCGTTGAACATGTTCCCATAAAATTTACTTCATGGATGGGCGGTGATCGTGACGGAAATCCAAATGTGACAGCAAAAGTGACAGAAAAAGTAATGTTACAAGCTAGATTAAAGTCAATTGAATTATTTTTATCTGATATTCAAATACTTGTCCGTGAACTTTCAATGACAGAATGTAGCCAATCTGTTATCGATCTATTAGATGAAAAGAACAAAACCGTTTCCGAGCCCTATCGAGCCGTAATGAAACAGTTACGCACTCGTTTAATAAAAACTCACAATTATATTGAAGCTTTACTGAATAATGAACAAGTACTACCACCTAGAGATATTTTAATTAAAAACGAACAGTTATGGGCGCCACTTTATACCTGTTATGAATCATTAATTGATAATGGCATGTCAACAATTGCCCATGGTCCATTACTTGATACTTTACGGCGGATAAAAAGCTTTGGTTTACAGTTAGTTAGATTAGATATTCGCCAAGATAGTTCCGTACATATTCAGGCACTTGATGCGTTGACCCAAGAACTGAATTTAGGTAGCTATGCAAAATGGTCAGAGGAAGAAAAACAAGTATTTTTATTAACTGAGTTGCAATCTAACCGACCATTACTACCTTATAACTGGCAACCAGATGAAACAGTTCAAGAAGTATTAGATACTTGTCGAGTTATCAAAAAAGCAGGCGAAGAATCAATTGCTTCTTACGTAATATCAATGGCTAAGGCGCCTTCAGATATTTTAGCTGTTTACTTATTATTGAAAATCGTTGATTGTCAAAAGTATATCCCTGTTGCGCCATTATTTGAAACATTAGAAGACTTAAATAACGCTAAATCGGTTATGCAAAAGCTGCTGGATATACCTTGGTATCGTGACAAAATCCAAGGTAAGCAAATGGTGATGATAGGTTATTCTGATTCGGCTAAAGATGCAGGTACACTTGCCGCATCTTGGGCACAGTATCGATCGCAAGAAGAATTAGTTAGCTTATTTGAAAAATATAATATTAATTTAGTATTATTCCATGGTCGAGGTGGCTCAATTGGTCGTGGTGGTGCGCCTGCTCATGCAGCTCTACTTTCTCAACCACCTGGATCGTTAAAAAGTGGGCTTAGAGTTACCGAACAAGGTGAAATGATTCGTTTTAAACTTGGTTTACCAGAAGTTGCTCTCAGTAGCCTAATGCTTTATACCTCAGCGATTTTACAAGCCAATTTATTGCCCCCACCAGCACCAAAACAAGCATGGCGCCATATTATGGATGAAATGTCGGAACTTTCCTGCAATTGCTATCGCAGTTATGTACGCGAACGAGCTGATTTTGTTGATTATTTTAGAGCGGTAACGCCAGAGGTTGAATTAGGCAGATTACCACTAGGCTCCAGACCACAAAAACGTCGAACGGGAGGGGGGATTGAAAGCTTACGTGCTATTCCATGGATTTTTGCCTGGACACAAAACCGATTAATGCTACCATCTTGGCTTGGAGCCGGTAACGCACTGAGATCTGTCATCGAGGAGGGAAAAAAAGAGCTTCTTAAAGAAATGTATCACAAGTGGCCTTTTTTTAATGCTCGATTAGGCATGCTTGAAATGGTTTACGCCAAATCGGCGCCTGATATCCACGAATATTATGAGCAACGTTTGGTCGATCCTGCTTTATGGCCACTAGGCGAAGAATTAAGAAATTTGTTAACCCAAGATATCAATACTGTGCTAACGATCACCGATGATGTTAGTTTAATGGCTGATTTGCCTTGGATCGCACAATCTGTAGCCTTGCGTAATACCTATATTGAGCCATTAAACTTATTACAAGTAGAGTTATTAAGCCGTTCACGGAAACACTGCGGCGATGACAATATTATAGTAGAGCAAGGACTCATGATCACCATTTCTGGCATTGCAGCTGGTATGCGAAATTCTGGATAAAGCAAAAATACAGCACTTTTATTTTTTAGGTAATAAGTGTTCTAAATAGGTTTTAGCGTCTTGGTCTCCTTGTTCGCTAGCTTTAGTAAACCAATAAATGGCACGATCGTTATCTTGATCTGTGCCTTTACCTTCTAGATATTTAATGCCTAAATTATATTGTGCATCAACACTGCCTTGCTCTGCCGCTTTTAGATACCACTCAACGGCTTTCTTATCGTCTTTAGAAACACCACCACCTACATCATACATTACACCAATATTATATTGAGCATCAGCATTGCCAGCTTCGGCAGCTTTAGTAAACCAATATGCTGCTTGCGTATTATCAGGTTTAGCTCCGGTACCTGTGGCGTACATAATAGCTAAATTATACATAGCAAGTACGTGCCCCCGTTCTGCTGCTTGTGTATAAAAATAACTAGCAGCCATATAATCTTGGGTTAAACCATCTCCTTTTTCTGACATTAGTCCTAAATAATATTGCGCTTCTGGCATATTTTCTTTAGCTGCTTTACTAAACCAATCAGCCGCAATCATACGATCTTCTTTTATGCCATCACCAAAAAAATACATAATTCCAAGATTTAAATAAGCGTCATAAATCCCGCTATCACCTGCTTGTGTAAAATAATCAATTGCGGTCAATGTGTTTTTTTCAACACCTTCACCTTGTTGATACATTAAAGCTAAATTGTATTTAGCCAATGCATAATTTTGATCTGCCGCTAATTTGAAATATTTAACGGCTTCGTTGAAATCGCGATTGGTACCCAAGCCACTTTGATACATTAATGCTAGATTATTTTGTGCTTTAGCCAGCCCCTGTTCTGCTGCTTTTTTATACCAGAAAAAAGCACGAACATCACTAACTTCAACGCCCAAGCCTTGTTTATAAACACTTCCTAACGAATATTGTGCTTCTGCATTACCTTTTTCTGCAGATAAACGCAAAGCGGGAAGCAATAAATCTGATTCTTTAAGCTTTAATTGAGTATCATCTGGCTGTGCCTTATAACTGGTGGCCTGTACACAATAAGAAATGGATAATAACAATACAAATAATAGCTTGATTTTTTTCATTTTTTCTAATTTTTATGAGATTACCTATAATTATACATAAATGCATCTAAAAGGAATAGTTTTTGTTTAAGACTTATTTGGGTTATTTTATTTATACTATTTTTAAAATAAAACATTATTAATCAATAAAGTTGAATCATCATGCCACATAAGGTCGATAACAAAAAATTTGATTAAGATTGAACAACGATATCAATATTATTGCCATCTTTAAAAAGAAAATTATTTAGCGCATTATTTTTATCTTCAATATACTGTTTATTCATTTATAGGAATAAATTCTTTAATGCGCATTTTGTCTTTTGCAATTCTATTCTTCTGTATCACACCTAATGAGTTTTTTAACTTTACCATAATAAAAAATGCGATAACGATAATACTATAAACCAAGTTCATTCCAGATTTCGTCAATTCGAGCAATAACTTTAGGATCTTTTTTAATGATTTTGCCCCACTCTCGATTTGTTTCACCAGACCATTTATTCGTGGCATCCAATCCCATTTTAGAGCCTAATCCAGAAACTGGTGAAGCAAAGTCTAAGTAATCGATCGGTGTATTATCGATAAAAGTCGTATCACGCTGTGGATCCATGCGAGTAGAAATCGCCCACATCACATCTTTCCAGTCTCGGGCATTAATGTCATCATCACAGACAATAACAAATTTAGTGTACATAAATTGTCGCAGATAAGACCACATTCCCATCATGATTCTTTTAGCATGGCCAGGATATTGTTTTTTAATTGTCACAATCGCAATACGATATGAACATCCTTCAGGCGGTAGATAAAAATCAACAATTTCAGGAAACTGTTTTTGTAAAATTGGAATAAAGACTTCATTTAACGCCAGTCCCATTATCGCCGGCTCATCTGGTGGCCTGCCTGTATAAGTTGAATGATAAATGGCGTCTTTACGGTGAGTTAAATGCGTCACCGTAAAGACAGCAAATTGTTCTACCTCATTATAATAACCCGTGTGATCGCCATAGGGTCCTTCTGATGCTAGCTCATTAGGATCAATATAACCTTCAAGAATTATCTCGGCACTGGCAGGAACGTCTAAATCACTTGATAACGATTTGACGACCTCTGTTCGACTACCGCGCAATAATCCTGAAAAAGCATATTCGGGTAACGTGTCTGGCACTGGTGTCACTGCACCTAAAATAGTTGCGGGATCAGCACCAATAGCGACACTAACAGGAAATCTCTCGTTAGGATGCGCTTGTTGCCACTCAGCAAAATCAAGTGCTCCGCCACGATGTGAAAGCCAGCGCATAATTAGTTTATTTTTACCTAATAATTGCAAACGGTAAATTCCCACATTTTGCCGTTCTTTATAAGGACCTTTGGTAATAGTTAATCCCCAAGACAGCAATGGTGCCACATCATCAGGCCAACAATGCATAATAGGTAAACGGGTCAAATCCACATCATCATCTTTAAAAACCATCTCTTGGCATGGCGCCGATGAACGACGTTTAACAGGCATATTTAGTACTTGTTTATATTTAGGCAAGACATTAAAAAATTGCCGTATCCCTTTTGGTGGATCGGGCTCACGCAAAAATGCCAATAGCTCACCAATTTCACGCAAAGCTGAAGTATCTTTGCGCCCCATTCCCATCGCAACACGTTTAGCTGTGCCAAACAAATTACATAAAACAGGCATATCATAACCAATTGGGTTTTCGAATAATAAAGCTGGGCCTTCACTACGTAAAACGCGATCAGCAATTTCGGTCATTTCAAGATAAGGGTTAACAGGGAACGAAATCCGCTTTAACTCACCGTGTTGCTCAAGATAATCTAAAAAATCCCGAAAATTTGAAAAATTCATTTATTATGACTCTCTATTACTAACTAACCTTGAGTTAACTAAACCCAGAATATTTTTAATCCTTAATACTCACTTATTTATCAGTCTAACTACATAACCTAACTATATAGCCTAACTACGGCAAAACCTTCCTATATATAGGCGTTTGTTTATCTTGATTACATTCAATAATTTTAGATGATAAAGCGTCAAATTGTTTTTCATCGATATCAATAAATTGATTCTGATCAACTTGGTAAAGGAGATATTGTTCAAATTTATCATCAAATAAAAAAGAAGCGATCCAATCATTGCGATCATCGTGATTTTCATTAGCAAATATCTTAATAATAATATATTCGTGTTTTTCTGATTGATCATGTAATTTATAATCAATGATTTTTTTAGCGATTTTATCATCATCATCATTAAAAATAACATGATCATTTTGATTAGGTTGACATTTTTTTATGTCTATATCTGCATGGCTAGTTGATACAAAAAAGTATAAAAAGGATAACACAATAGCATATAGATTCGATTTCATTTCCTACCTCTTAACTCGATTCAATCAAACGATGAATGTTACCGATAGCTTCACTGTTATTGGGAGATAAAGTAAGATTGGCAGCATCATCAATCTTAAGCCATTGATAAGCTAAATGTTCGGTAAGTATTGGCGTTATCTCGTCAATAAGAGGAAGATAAAACCAATGTTCTTTATTTACCGTAACATCTGGCGCATATCGATGCCTGAATTGTGGAAAAATTTCAAATTCAACGATATGCTCTACATCAATTAATTCAAGATTTTGACCAAGAATATCAATACCTGTTTCTTCTAAAACTTCACGAATTGCTGTTTCTTGTGGCGATTCATGAGCCTCCATACTACCTGTTACTGATTGCCAAAAATGGGGATCATCTTGGCGTTGTAACATAAGGCAACGTTTTGTTGTCTGGCAGAAAATGACTACCAGAACAGATTCAGGATTTTTAAATTTTTGCATCAAATATAACTATTTTTTACTTACTTCAATACCCAGTTCAGTCAAAGCTGCTGCATTTGCCGGGCTTGGCGCATCGGTAAGTAAACAAGTTGCCGCAGTTGTTTTAGGAAATGCTATCACATCGCGAATATTATCCGTTCCGGCTAATAACATACTTAACCTATCTAAACCGAAGGCTAATCCTGCATGTGGTGGCGTACCGTATCTCAATGCATCAAGTAAAAAGCCAAATTTCTCACGTTGATCATGTTCGTTAATACCTAAAATTGAAAAAACGGCTTGTTGCATTTCACTACGGTGAATACGGACAGATCCCCCTCCAACTTCATAACCATTAATGACCATATCATAGGCATTAGCAACCGCATTCTCAGGATTTTTAATAAGATCTTCTGGTGAATAATCTTTTGGTGACGTAAATGGATGATGCATCGCACTTAACCCTTCATCGGTTTCTTCAAACATCGGGAAATCAACCACCCAAAGTACAGCCCATTTACTTTCATCGGTTAACGCTAAATCTTTACCGACTTTCAAACGTAATGCCCCTAGTGCATCGCTCACCACTTTATAGCTATCAGCACCAAATAATAAAATATCACCATCTTTAGCATTGGCACGATTAAGTAATGCTTCCATTTGCGATTCATTAAAGAATTTTGCCACAGGGCTTTGTACACCATCTAACCCCTTACTACGTTCATTAATCTTAATCCATGCCATACCTTTAGCACCATAAACCGAAATGAATTGTGTATATTCATCAAGTTGTTTACGTGTTAATTGCGCACCATTTGGTACACAAAGTAAAGCTACACGCCCTTTAGGATCATTAGCTGGTGTTGAAAACACTTTAAAATCGACATCTTTAACCAAATCAGCCACATCAATAATTTCAAGGGGATTACGTAAATCGGGTTTATCACTACCATAACGACGCATTGCTTCAGCAAAAGTCATAATAGGGAACTTTCCTAAATCCACATTTTTTACATGCAACCAAAGTTCACGGATCATCTGTTCCATAACATCACGCACTTGTTCGGCTGTCATAAACGATGTTTCAACGTCAATTTGGGTAAATTCAGGTTGACGATCGGCACGTAAGTCTTCATCACGAAAACATTTTACAATTTGATAATATCGATCAAATCCTGACATCATTAATAATTGCTTAAATAGTTGTGGTGATTGCGGTAGTGCGTAAAACTCACCTTTATGAATTCTGCTTGGCACCAAATAATCACGAGCGCCTTCAGGTGTTGCTTTAGTCAACATCGGTGTTTCGATATCTAAAAAGCCATGTTCATTCATAAATGAGCGAACAAAAGCGGTAATTTTTGCCCGAGTTTTAAAAATCGTTGCCATTTCAGGGCGACGCAAATCAATATAACGATATTTTAAACGTTGCTCTTCGCTGTTGTTTTGATTGAAATCAAGCGGTAAAACATCACTACGGTTAAATATAGTCAACTCGGTGGCTAAAATTTCAACCTCACCTGTCGCCATATCTTTATTAATTTGCCCTTTTGGTCTTGCTCTTACCTTGCCTTTAATTTGGATACAAAATTCATTACGTAACTCGCTTGCTAATTGATAGGCTTGTTGATAATCAGGATCAAAAAAAACTTGCACAATTCCTTCACGATCACGCATATCAATAAAAATCATTCCACCTAAATCACGGCGTTTATTGACCCATCCACATAATGTGACGTCTTGATTAATATAATTTGCGTTTAGTTGTCCGCAATAAATTGTTCTCATTAAATATATCCTGTGTGCAATTGTCAAAAATAGCAATTATTATAGAGCAATTTATCAGGGGATAAAGCCTATGTTTTAAAATAATCACTATTTAATTTATTTATACTCGGTTGATGATAATAATTTTACTTTATAAGTAATTTTACAAATTATTTTAAATTCAATAGGATAACAAAATTAAATTCCTTTTTTCTTGATGAAATCGGAAAATGATTCATTTAAAACTTGTCATATCAAATATTTATTACTAAGCTTTAGTATGATTTAGATATTATTAACTTGATATGAAAGCTTTAATTTCAATTGACTACACTAATGACTTCATTGCTGACGATGGTGCGTTAACTACTGGTTCTGTGGGTCAACAAATTGAGCCCGAAATATTAAATATAACTGAATCATTTATTAAAAATAATCAGTTTGTCGTTTTTGCTATTGATGCCCATGAACCTTCAGATACATATCATCCTGAAAATTCACTCTTCCCACCTCATAATATTGTCGGAACAGTTGGACAACAATTATTCGGCCATTTACAGCAAATCTATCAAAAACAGCGAAATTCAACCAATATTTATTGGATCAATAAACGCCACTACTCAGCATTTTGTGGCACAGATCTCGATCTTCGCTTACGCGAAAGACATATAACTGAAATTCATTTAATTGGTGTTTGTACTGATATTTGCATTTTACACACGGCTGTTGATGCTTATAACTTAGGTTATAAAATAGTTATTCATAAAAACGCCGTCGCAAGCTTTGATCCTATCGGCCATCAATGGGCTTTAAAGCACTTTCAAAATACCTTAGGGGCGACCCTAGTATAAAATAGATAAAAATAAAAAAGGAGCAGGAATGGAAATTTTAAAAGACTACAAAGTGCATTTACTCGCAATGATAGTCGTTTTATTCTGTGAGTTTATTGGCAAACAATCTATTTGGATTATCACATTATATCCCATGTTATATGCCATGATTATTGGCGGCATAATCAGCCTACCAAAATTTAAAATATTAAATCTAAAAAATATGAATCATGCTAGCGCCATCATGATGGTAACGTTAATGCTACTTATCGCCAAATTGGGGCTTTCTGTGGGGCCAAAAATAGAAATGATTCTAGAAGATGCAAAATCGGCATTAATCTTTCAAGAGTTAGGTCATTTTGCTGGCACCATTTTACTTGGTTTACCACTAGCAATGATGCTAGGTATGAAACGCGAAGCAGTTGGAGCAACCTACTCTGTTGCCCGTGAACCCAATATCGCAATTGTTGCCGATAAATACGGATTGGACTCTGCCGAAGGTCGAGGTGTTATGGCAATGTATATTTGTGGCACACTTTATGGTGCTATATGGATGAGTATACTAGCCAGTGTGATGGCAAAATTAGATATTCTCCACCCTTACGCCTTAGCCATGGGCGCAGGCGTTGGAAGTGGTAGTATGATGGCTGCGTCACTGGCACCAATAAGTGATCTTTATCCAGAAATAAGTGAAGATATTAAAGCCTATGCCACGACAGCGAACTTAATGTCTAGCATTGTTGGTATTTATATTTATACATTATTTTCATTACCTTTTGCCTCTTTCTTGTATAACACTTTTAGCCGTTTACGTCGTAATCGTCATAAAGAAGGAGCACTATAATGAAGTTTTTAGAAACAGTTTTTTTATTGATCTTAGTTGCCATTATTATGGCAGCCGGTAATACTGTTGGCTATAAAATTGACTTTATGCAGTCAATAGAAGCATTATCAATTTTAGTTGCCATATCAATTGTTGGATATCTTATTAGCAAGATTCCTTTATGCAACAAACTGCCTGTCATATTATGGGTATCGGTCGTTGCAGCAACCGCTTCATCACCTATTTTCCCTTTTCATGAGCAGATTGTTTCAATTACTGACAAGGTTTCTTTATTGGCTGTTTGTACTCCGGTACTTGCTTATGCAGGGCTTGCTATTGGCAAAGATTTAGCATTATTTAAAAATATCTCGTGGCGAATCATTCCGGTTTCTTTAGCGGTGTTTTCAGGTACCTTTATTTTTGCAGCAATCATTGCGCAAATCACCTTACATTGGGAAGGTGTTATCTAATTTGGATTAGGATTTAATTTATGACAAAAGAAGAACTTAAAAAGAAGGTTTGTATTGCTATTGCAAATCGTAAGGCCGATATCAAGGCGGTCGCCGAATCAATTTGGGCAGAGCCTGAACTTGGTTACAAAGAACACAAGACGGCCAAAAAAGTTGAAGAAAGCTTTGAAAAACTGGGCGTACCATTTAAAAATAAATTAGCAATAACGGGGGTAAAAGGCCGCTTAAAAGGGGGCAAAGGCAGTAAGTATAGCATTGCTGTTATAGGGGAGCTTGATGCCATTATTTGCGCTGATCATCCTGCTGCTGACGAAACATCTGGCGCGGCACACTGCTGTGGTCATAATGCTCAAATTGCCAATATGATGGCTGTGACCATGGGGCTAATAGATTCTGGCGCCATGCAATTTTTAGCGGGGGATGTGGTACCTTTTGCGGTTCCAGCTGAAGAATATGTTGAAATCACATATCGTAATCGCCTTATTGAGGAAGGTAAAATCAAATATATTGGCGGTAAACCAGAGCTAATCTCGCGCGGTGAATTTGATGATATCGATATGGCACTACAAATACACTTAACTAGCGTACCCAATGACCGCCAAGATGGTTTTATTGAAATATCAACAACCAGTAATGGTTTTATCGGCAAACTGATTAAATATAAAGGCGAAGCGTCGCACGCAGCAGCAGCGCCACATGCTGGAGTAAATGCCTTAAATGCCGCTATGATGGGAATGATGGGCGTACATGCCATACGCGAAACATTTCAAGAAAAAGACTATATTCGATTTCACCCCATCATTACTCAAGGTGGCGACTTAGTCAATGTAGTACCAAGTGATGTAAGAATGGAAAGCTATGTACGGGCAGGCAATGTTCCAGCTATGATCGACGCTAATGAACGAATTAATCGCGCCTTAAAAGCTGGTGCAATGGCTGTTGGTGCAACCTGTGAAATTAAAGATTTGCCTGGTTATCTACCATTAAATAATAATCCAACACTTAACGAGCTTTTAAAACATAATGCTGAAGCATTAATTGGTGAAGAAAATGTTTCTATTGCCCCTCATATGACAGGAAGCACGGATACAGGCGATCTATCCCACATTATGCCAGTTAGCCACCCGTGGATTGGTTCAGTTAGAGGTGTTCTACATGGTAAAGATTACACCGTATTTGATGAAGAGATGGCTTATATTCGTCCTGCACAGATGATGGCTTGTACCATTATCGATTTACTTTATGATGATGCTAAACCAGCACAAAAACTAATATCAGAGTATAAACCATTAATGACTAAGGACGAATATTTAAAATTCTTATCTAGCTTTGATAAATAATCTTAATTACTCTTGGCACTTTGTTGTGCCAAGTTTCTGCTATAATTATAATATAGTTTTCAACACTAACAACACAAATACCATATGCAACAGCTTACCAATCAAGAGTTATTTCGTTATGACCGGCAAATAACCCTACGAGGCTTTGATATTGATAAGCAACAAATCTTAAAAAATAGCTCAGCACTTATTATTGGTTTAGGCGGTTTAGGTTGTGCTGCTTCACTTTATTTAACGGCTGCTGGTGTTGGTAAATTAACCTTAGCTGATTTTGATACCGTATCAAAATCTAACTTAAATCGACAAATTTTATATACTGACAAATCGATTAATCAATACAAAGTAGAAGTAGCTCAACAAACATTACACAAGCTCAATACAAATATTATTATTGATACAGTAAATCAAAAGCTCGATGATAACCATTTAATTTCACTAATAAAACAACATGATATTGTCATTGACTGTACAGATAATTTAATTACCCGCCAGCAAATTAATCGTTGCTGTTTTCAAATAAAAAAACCGCTAGTTTCTGGCGCTGCGATCCGTATGGAGGGATTATTAAGCGTATTTACTTATCAGCCTAATGAACCTTGTTATCACTGTTTGAGCCGTTTATTTGGTAAAGATCAGTTAACTTGTATTGAAACTGGCGTCATGGCACCGCTAGTTGGCATGTTCGGCTCAATGCAAGCCTTAGAAGCGATAAAAGTACTAACCCAATATGGAAAACCATTAATTGGACGTGTATTAATGATTGATACCATGACTATGGAATTTAACCAAATTAAACTCACCAAACAACCAAATTGTCGTATTTGTGGCAATGATAAAACCAACTAGGTTTCCCCAATGAAAATTAAACGAATAATTTTAGCCCCCATGGAAGGCGTACTTGATTATCAAGTAAGGCAACTTTTAACCAATATCAACCAATTTGATTATTGTGTGACGGAATTTATCAGAGTGACACATCACAAATTATCTAATCGGACTTTTTACCGCCTATGCCCCGAACTTTACAATAATGGTAAAACTAAATCAGGCACGCCAGTTCGCATCCAAATTCTTGGGCAATCACCAGAATGGATGGCTGAAAATGCCGTTAAAGCCATTGAGTTAGGCTCTTATGGAATAGATATCAATTTTGGTTGCCCCGCCAAAACGGTGGTTGGCAGTCACGGAGGTGCTTATTTATTACAATATCCCGAACAGATATTTAATATTGTCAGCCAAGTCAGGCAAGCAATAGGGGCAACAAATCAATTATCAGTCAAAATTCGCTTAGGGTGGGATAATAAATCACATTGCAACGAAATCGCTAGCGCCATTGAACTTGCCGGTGCCAATGAAATTGCTATTCATGGCAGAACCAAAGAAGATGGTTATAAAGCCGAAAAAATAGATTGGCAAACAATAGGCCAAATCAAGCAACAGCTAAATATTCCTGTTATTGCCAATGGTGAAATTTTCTCTATTGAGGATGCAAAAAATTGCATAAATCAAAGCCAAACTAACGATATTATGCTAGGCCGTGGTATTTTAACGATTCCGAACTTAGCCAATATGATTAGAACTGAACAATCAGCATTCAGTTGGCAACAAGTGATGGAAATATTAATCCTTTATGCGACATCCTCCATTGATGACTTTAAACCACTTTATCATTCTGCACGCATCAAACAGTGGCTTACTTACTTAAAACAGCACTATGCTCAAGCAGCAGACGTCCTACAAAATATTAGAACACTCAAATCACAGCAAGAAATCTGTGATTTCTTAACGTAGAACCGCCCAAATAACTTCCTTAGATAATAACAAAATAGCAATTGATGTTCATTTATTATAACGATGTAGGGGGATAGGGGAGTATAAAAATCGGTCAGAAAAGTCATTGATTTTATTGAAGTTTTTAATAAGCCATTTCATCAGAAAACTTCAATAAATCAATGCTTTTTTGTGATTACAATTGATTGGGGGCAGTGGTTTCGGACGTATTAGCTTTGTTGAACAAAATAAACTTCGAATTTAAACCACAACAAACGTACTCTCAATAAAGCGCCCCAACTACGCTAGGGCGCTATTCTTTAATAAATTATCCTCTGTTTGCACCATCTCCCTCTCCACGACCTAAGGGGTAAGGGCTAAGAAATAAAAGCTAAGGTGTGGTGCAATAAATGTAATTGCGGTGCGACCCATCATCGAGGAAGACAGTACCGCCATCGACACGAAAGATGACACCGTTATCTGTAGCGTCGCTTGTCCAGGTTGAACTTCTGAAGCTCATCTCGTAGTTCATTTCATCGAAATAAAGTTCTACGTCGTCCCACTCCGTGAAAAATCCTGCGCCTATATAACTCGTGTGATACCGTGTATTTGACGACGGCGTGGCACCATCTATGCCATCATAACATGGAAACCGATCATCTGAACCACACTTCGCGTTAGTTAACTCCTTGAGCTTTGGCGCACGATAACCCAAACGACCACACCAAGATATTTGGTTAGACCAATAATCCCATTTATCACCCCGATGGACAAACCACTGCCTCAACACAAATCCATACTTCACCTCATTCCCACTACTATCTCTACCCACCAACTCAAATGTCTGTGGCAAAGATGGTATGGTTAAAGGGCTAGGATTATCTGACTGCATTTGAGCATCACTTGCCCTAGGTCCCGTTAAAGTTACTCGCGTTACATAACTGGATCTATCTTCATCATCAATCCACGAATCTTCTTCGCCGCCTTGTTTTGGCAGTCTCCAACTCACCGTAGCTGTTATCCCTCCACGCGAGACTGAAGACCATGTCAACTGACTCGCATCAACCCCAGCTATGAGTAAATCAAAATACAAACCATCCCCCCCCGTTGTTGGAAAATTAAGGCCATAAGATGACGAACTTGTTGACTGAACTAAAAATCCCTTATCAGGAACCATGCCAGAGGGTTCGAAGGAGGAAGAATGAGTACTCGGCCTGACAAAACAAATACGAGGACCACTATACGGAGTAATATAATACGTCACTGTTTGACTACTAAAATTTCTTGTATTAGGTAACCCGTACTTTGTTTGTAAATCCCCTCCTGTACTACTTAATGTCATCTTATAAGGCGCCTTACAAATATCTAATGCATCACTACGACTTACAGTATTATTATCCGCATCAGTAAAACTCACCGATACACTCCCCATCGCAGTAACACCATTAGTACCCTGACCATCCCCATCGTCATCTCCCCAATTACCTTGAGTAATTAAGTCATTTAAACTGACTGTATTTACCGATAATGGCACCACCATGTGTATATCATTAAAAGTAGCTCCATTAACTAGCTGTATCGGATTTTTCGAACTTGATGTGTTAGTTGATGGCTTGAGGGTTGTACCATCCGGCAACTCAATAGCTAATAGATTATCCGTCGAAGTCACCTTAGTTCGCCCATCATCAAACGTTAAATACGGTGCCTTACCCTCAATTTCCCTTGATGTATGCGCCGTTAATGCCTGAGAACCCTGCGTATATGACAATAAAAGCAGTGGCGCAAAGAACAGCGAGAACTTAGTTAATTTAAATAATTTATGTGATTTAGGTAACCTAAATAAATTAGATAGGTTAAAGAAGAAAAATGAAAAAGGTAAAAAACGCAACCTCCACAAAAAAAACACCGATATATCCGACAACTTTACTAAGCGTGATGATTTCGATAACTTCGGTGATAAAAATAAGAAATGAGTCTGATTTTGACTATAGTGAAAATAAAAAAGATTTTGGGCGTAGATTTGGCAGACCATAGCCCAGTCATGATAACGCATTCCGATTATCCTATCAATTAATTTTATGTTTTTATTTAATTTTTAAAAATCACTCAATTAATGAGTATTCCTTTGCTTTAAAGCACTTGAATCATAACCTATTGATTAATAGTACGCTACTTTTTTGTTGAAGAAATACAGCAATTATCGAAAATATCATCATTATGTAAATCAATAGCATTATATTTTATTAACCATATGAACATTAGCGTAATGAAGAACAAGCAACAACACGCCAAAAACCCATAATGTATCTACAAATTTATTTTGATAGAAATAAATTGAAATACCAAAATCTAGTAACTGAAATGCGTCCCAAAAAGCTTCGTAATTGTATTGCAAAAATGCGAAATACATCGAAAAAAAACAACTCAATAAAAATAAACTACACCATCAATAATGGGGAGAGTAAAAAAGACACTTTATTCATCTTATTTGCTTATTAATTTTTACTTAAACGTTCCTGTTACCTAAAATTTTTAACAAAATTTTAATTATTGGTTGTTGTTAATCAATTCGTTTAATAAAGTGTTTAATCTTAAATCCCATAGCAATTAATGACGCAAAATAGACAACGATGCCAACAATTACCAATAAAAATAATCGCCCTATACGAACCCACATTGAACCCGTTGACCAATCAGGTAATAGCTGTGAGCCAAACCATAACACTCTGGACATTAATATTACGGCAATAATGACTTTAATTAAAAAGAGATACCAACCAGGTTGGGGTTGATAAAGTTGTTTTTTACGCAGTTGCCAATACAATAATCCAGCATTAAAGCAAGCGGCTAAACCAATGGATAGTGAAAGGCCTGCATGTTGCAATGGGCCAATAAAGGCTAGATTCATTAATTGTGTTAACATTAGCGTAACGATTGCAATTTTGACTGGCGTTTTAATATCTTGACGTGAATAAAAAGCTGACGCTAACACTTTAATCAAAATTAAGCCAAGCAAACCTATTGAATAAGCCACTAAGGCTCGTTGTGTCATTAAGGTATCATTTAGGGTAAATTGCCCATACTCAAATAATGTTGATATAAGGGGACGAGAAATAACGCCTAATGCCACGGTACTTGGCAGAGCCAGTAAAAAACAAAGTCGCAATCCCCCAATCTAATACCTCAGAATATTGCTTATGATCACCTTTAGAAAAACTTTTCGCTAACGAGTAATAAAATCGTACCTAATGCTACGCCAAGCACGCCAGCAGGAAATTCCATTAAGCGGTCTGCATAATACATCCATGAGACCGATCCTGAAACTAGATGTATTTTGTTACTTTTGTTACTTTTTTTACCAAGATAGTACCTAATTTTATCAGCTTTCCACCGCTTGGAATTACAATTGTGGCGACATTAGGCATAGGTATTGCTGAGAGCAGTGGTTATATCCATGTGCTACTCAAAAAATTACTGGCTATTACCCCGAAAAATATAACAAATGTTAGCACATTCGAAACTACACAATCCCAATAATCTTCATTTTACGCTAAAAACATTCAGAAAACACATTGATTTTATTGAAGTTTTTATTTTGCTTTTTTTATAAAAATCATCCACTTTTTATCTACAACGGTGGTTAATGTCGTACCTTATTCGACGTCATAATGTGCCATCGACAAAGCAAGGTTAGCACGTCAAACAAGAATGTTTGGCTAAGGCTATTTTATCGGGAATAATTTTGTCAGGAATAAATCGGTACCGATGCGTAAAACCGAGTGAACGAGATGGACAGTGCAGACCGCATTCGGCAACCATTTCACGGGCTGGGTGATTCAGCATACCCCCCCCAGCGCAAGCGTTATCATCAATCACTTATTATATCCTCAAGGCTCAAAATTACCGCCACCCTCAAAACAAATCATTTTTTAAAATCAGCCAGAAAAACCATTGATTTTATTTGATCTCTATTATTTTTGTTTTAAAAAATAATGCTTAGTCACTTTATTAATAATCAAACAAATTAGCATAATAAGCAATACTAATAGGAGTAGGCTACGACCTGCATGTATCAATACATCAGCGTTAATATAATATCTTATCGGCATTTTGTACATGAAAGTAAAATAAAGAATGTCGCAAATAAAAATCATCATGGCAGACACAGAAACACTTTTAATGAGTTTTTCTGATTGAATTTTATTAAAGGGTTGCTTAAAACAGCTTTTAGACAAAAACAGCCCAAGCAATATACCACCAATATACAAAGACTCTTGAAAGCCACTAAGCATTAATATAGCTGTTTAGCTTTCATGAGACTTTTTAGCCAAAAAATTATGACATGTAATAGCTTAGAAGATATTGGCAATCTTCTTAATAGTTTGGTATTTAAATATATAGAATTTGGAAATAGATATTTTCATCAAATAAAACACTATTGGCTTTTTATCTATGATGATTACTTTGATATGTATGTTGGTCTCAATTGGTCTTGTGCTAAAAAACAGTTCAGTGAAAAGGAAATATATATAAAAAGAAAAGCCTTAGCAAAAAGATTTTACTCTTTTTTAATTTATTCTTTTTTAATAATAAAGAAATAATGGAATATTTAGCTAAACATATGTAGCTAGATCTAAATTAATCAATTATTTATATTGTGGTGAACACCGTGTACACTTTTTTATAAAATTTTATTTTTATGGGGTGAGGTATAAAAATCTAAACCACAATGAACGGGCACCGATCGCCTGAGTAAACTTTTGCACGGGCAAAATTCTAAAACCAATTTTTTATCGTTACAATTTGGCTCGGTAAAATTATTTAATGTAGGGGGCATTTTTCATTTTAGGTATACGCTTAGGAATGGATACAATATACCCATGTGTTGTATGCGATAATAAATAATCATGATCATAAAATAACTTACAATAAATAATGCCTGAATTAATTGAGATAAAAGCCTAATTCTTTAGTGTAAAAACAAGATACTTTTTCCTTTTCAATTAAAACAATTATTGCATTAGGCCTATGTATCTTTTGCCTTAATTTTTCTAGATGGTGCTGTTCTAGTTGTGGAATTGCACTTTTTATTCTATTCCATTTTGATACACTAATTGTAAGATGGCTTTGTTCCCAAGCATATTCACTACTACTACAGTAAGGAACGATTTTATCATCTTGCTGATAAGCTAAATAAAGATCAATATTATCTCTTGATAAACGGGTAGATACTTCAATTTCATTATCCCATTCAGCATTGAATTGCGCTCGGCTATAACAATTTTTAAAATTCAATATCATACTTTTAGCTTGTGAACTTTGCCCAAGTTGTTGTCCTAATTCTTTATAAAAAACCGCTTGTAAACCTTTTGGTGGCTCAAGATCGCTATGATAAACTGATTCAATGAGTAATCTGGCATCTTCGGGCATTTTTATGGCGCCTTTTTGACGTAAGATTCGTTGCGTGAACCATAAATAAGCATGATTAGCGTAAACATACTTAGTATTGCCAAATTCTGGGTAATCTAGCCATTCTTCGGTTGGATTGTCATTCCAAGTTGGCGCAAATATCGTTAATATTGGTTTATCTCGATCATCGCAAGGTTGATTTTGGTTTGTGGATAGTTTGATATTTCCTTGTTTATCTCGTACATGTCGTTGTAAACGACCTGCACGTTGTATCAATAAATCAATTGGGGCAATATCACTAATCATTTCGTCAAAATCGAGATCTAATGATTGCTCAATGACTTGAGTTGCAATGATGATCTTTCCTGAGCGAATTGCATGATTTGAGGTTTTTCCTGCCCATGCTAACGTTTTTTGTTCGATATCCAAGCGATCACAATATGCAAAGCGACTATGAAATAGCAAAATTTGCTTACTATCAAGATTCAAATTTTGTTGTAGTTGTTGATATAAACTAATTGCGTCAGCCACACTGTTTTTTATCCAGCAAATAATTTTCTCTTGCAGGATGGCAATCTTAATTTTTTCTATACCAGAATCAATATTATCAATCCAGTCAATATCAACTTGCCGCTTTACTTCATCTCTTGTCTCTATTGCTTGTTCGACTAAGCCTTGTTGATTGAGTTTTGTCAATAAAGGAAAAGGTAAATCTGAATTTAGCGTTAAAGGCGATTGATTTGAATTTAATCCTTTATAAAAAGCATTAAGTAATTTTTCACGTAGAAAAAAGGGTAAAGTTGCGGTAAGGATAATCGCACTCCCGCCTTGTGAAGCATGATACTGTAACAGTGATTCTAATAATTTCGCCATATAACTATCATAAGCATGAACTTCATCTAAAATCAGTAACTTATGTCGTAGTCCTAATAGCCGCAACGATTGATGTTTAAACGGCATAACTGCCATTAAAGCTTGATCTAGCGTTCCAACTCCAACTTCAGCAAGCAATGATTTTTTTCGTGTGTCAACAAACCACTCATTACACTCGCTACTCGCGGAATTTTCATTTGTGAGGTATTTGGGTTGACTAAGATTATCCAAATTAATGACTGTTTGGGTAAAATTGGGATTCATATAACTTGCACCATGAGCTAGAACAAGCGATGGATGGCTGTTAGATCGATATAATTGCCCATATACCTGTGCTGTGCGTTGATATATTGCATTTGCGGTAGCTTGAGTTGGTAAGCCAATATAAATCCCTTGTGCTTTCCCTGCTGTCATTAATCGATGTGCCAAAATCATTGAAGCTTCTGTTTTACCCGCTCCAGTAACATCTTCCATAATAAATAACTCTGGGCCATTATCTGATAGTTGGCAAGATAATGCTTGCTGTTGTAAGGGGGTTGGTTTTTCAATAAATGGAAATAAATTTTCAATACCATTGAAAGGCATAATAGGGGATTGTTGAGGTAAAGCCGCTACGGCTTTTTCAGCCCTAACTAGAGCGTAGTTTAACCAATATTCTGACAATTCCATCACATTTGAAGAAAAATGAAAAAATTGTTGGTTGGAACCTAACCAATCACTAATAACGGTTATTGCCGCTAATAGCCAACTTAGTTTGTTAAGATTTTTACGGAATGTTTTGTCAAAAAAGCGGGTGTGGTAACTGGCTAAATTATTATCTACAATAAACAGTTGATTAATTGCTTTAATATAATCTAATGAAGCTTGTTTATCTTGTGCGTTAAATGATAAGTTGCCATCGGGCTTTAATATTGGTGGTTTACCATGATGGCCTGTCATGATTAATAACCAGATATTATATACCTGTTCAATATTATAATTGTATGATTCTAGCTGTATTTCTGATTTTTCAATTAAATAGTTCTGCCATAACCAGTGACCAAGCGAATCATGTCGGGTAGTGTAACTTTTTGCTGGATCGGCGGCGACGAGCTTGGGATTATTATGCTTGAATAATTGCTGGAACCCATTAGCAAATTTACCAATATCATGCCAAGCTAAAAAATAGGCAAACCAAAGGGCTGCGTTTTCCATCTCATCTGATGAGAAGCCAAGTTGCTCAAATAATTCAGCAGAATAAAAATAATTCTTTTTAACAATATGGTATCCACAAGCAGCGACATCTAAATTGTGATAAGCCAGTAGGTGATAATCATCGCTATCATCGCTATTGTCCCTTTGTCGACATTTTCCCCAATATTGATAAAACGATTCAGTCATTGATTTTATCCCTTCATTACGTTTGGCAATAGATATGTTTAATAACGTTTGTCTTTTTTTATGATGTTTATTCTTTAATAATTGATTTAATATAACTTGTTTTATGTAAAAATAAAGGTATCTTTTTACCTAACATTATCATTTTATATCAACTTTATTAATTAGGTTTTGCTCATTTAGTTGAAGTTTGGCAAAATAGACAGCCTGAGTTGAGGGGGAGTGTTATCACCTTAAATGGTTTAGATATGTTAAAAATAAAAAAAGTAGCATAAATACGCTATTGTTAAATAAATTACTAATGGAATTGGGATGATTATTCGAATTAAACAACCTATAAAAACATTATTCATCTTGAGTTGCCTAACTAGTCTAGTTATTTGTTCTGCGCCTGCTTTTGCCGATGAAGAACAACGAGAGCCTCAAACTGAGTTAAACAAGGATGTTAATGTCCCAGTTCAATTATCTGGGGATAAACCAATTGATATTGTTGGTCCTAGCCAAATAACTGAAAAAATTTATCATAAAACGATTTTTTCACTTTCAGGTCAACCTAAATATTCAGCTAATTTTCAACATCTTGATTATGTCAATCCAAATGCACCCAAAGGTGGTGCGATTAAGCTAGCTGAAGTTGGCTCTTTTGATAATTTTAATCGTTTTGCTAGCCGAGGAGCTCCTGAGCGGAGTTCGGGATCGTTATATGACACACTTTTTACCAATACTGCCGATGATATTACCAGTTTTTATCCACTTATTGCTACTTCAATAACTTATTCTGATAGTTATCGCTGGGCTGAAGTTTCAATTAACCCAAATGCTCGTTTTCAAGATGATCAGCCAATTACTGCACAGGATGTTGCGTTTACTTTTCACAAATTTATGACCGAAGGTGTGCCTCAATATCGTGTTTATAATAAAGGCATTACCGTTAAAGTGATAGATAATTATCGTTTGCGTGTTGATATCCCTAATTCTGATCGTGAAAAATTATTTTCATTTGTCGGTAGCATGCGAGTTATGCCAAAACATTTTTGGCAGAATCATGATCTTGCTGAACCTTTAAACACCCCACCAATTGGTAGTGGTCCTTACTATATTAGCGAATATAAATTAGGGCAATATGTTGTTTATCGACGTAATCCCAATTATTGGGCACGTAATTTGCCGATTAATAAAGGGTTAGATAATTTTGACGAAAAACGAATTGACTATTATATGGATGATAATATCTCGTTAGAGGCCTTTAAAGCAGGTGAATATGATTTACGAGCTGAAGATCAACCTAAAAACTGGTTTACTCAATATCAAGGAAAATATTTTGATGCTAACCACATTGTTAAACAAGAAAAACCCGTTCAAACGGCAACTGATACTAAGTGGTTAGCGTTTAATTTGCAAAAAGATCTGTTTCACGATGTTAAAGTGCGTGAAGCAATCACACTGGCATTTGATTTTGAATGGTTAAATCATGCATTTTATTATGACAGTTACAAAAGGCCTTATAGTTTTTTTGAAAACACAATCTATGCAGCAATCGGCAAGCCTAGCGAACAAGAGCTAAAATGGTTAAATGCTTATAAAGATATTATTCCAAAGCGTGCTTTTGGTAATGCTTATTATGTACCTAAAAGTGATGGATTGGGTTTTAATCGTGATAATTTATTAATAGCTGCTGAATTACTAAAACAAGCTGGATGGGTAATTAAAAAAGGTAAACTGATTAACACTAAAACACAGCAACCTTTTGAATTTGAACTGATTAGTTATCTTGGTAGTGATATTAAGTATGCAATTCCCTTCCAACAAAATTTAGCGCGCTTAGGGATCACCATGAAAATTACCTTATTAGATTCAGCACAACAATTACGCCGTGTTCGTGAGCGTGATTATGATATGGTTGCTCGTGATTATTATGCCGTCAATTACCCAAACTCTAATTTGCAGATACTTTGGGGGAGCGAGTATCTTAATTCATCGTGGAACGCATCGGGTTTGCATAACAAGGCGATTGATGGCATTATTGCTGAAATTACCAAAAATGTAGATAATCAAGAAGCACTAATCCCTCTAGGGCGAGCTCTTGACCGAATTCTAACGCAAGAGTACCCCATGATTCCAATGTGGTATAACAGTAAAACGTATTATGCATACTGGAACAAATTTGGGCAACCAGCCATACAACCGACTTATGCAATAGGCGTTGATAGCTGGTGGTATGATGCTAACAAAGCAGCTAGCCTGCCTAAAAATCGGAAACATTAATATGCTCAATTATCTTATTCGTCGACTTCTATTGATTATCCCAACATTATTTGTGATTTTAACTATCAATTTTTTTATTGTGCAAGTAGCCCCTGGTGGGCCTGTCGATCAGGCGCTTGCTATGATTGAAAATGGATCGCAAGCAGGACAAGGATTATTACCTGGAAGCATTAGTTCATCGACATCAATTGAACAGTATAAGAATGAATCTAGCTATCGAGGATCACGCGGGCTCGATCCACAAGTTGTCGCAATGATTGAAAAACAGTATGGTTTTGATAAACCAATATTTGAACGTTATGTTGACACGATCAAAAAGTATATTTCATTCGATTTTGGCAATAGTTTTTTTAAAAGTGAATCGGTATTAGGGTTAATTGTTAAAAGCTTACCTGTTTCGATTTCGTTGGGGCTGTGGAGCACACTAATTGTTTACCTAATTTCAATCCCTTTAGGCATTCGTAAAGCGGTGAAAGAGGGTTCTATATTTGACTTTTGGACAAGCACACTAATTATTATTGGTTATGCTATACCTCCTTTCTTATTAGCTGTATTGCTAATTGTGGTGTTTGCGGGCGGTAGTTATTGGGATATTTTCCCTCTACGAGGGCTTATTTCAAATCATTTTGAACAACTTGATTTTTGGGGCAAAGTGAAAGACTACGCATGGCATATTTGCTTGCCCACCATTGCAATGGTCATTGGTGGTTTTGCTTCGCTCACCATGCTGACTAAAAACTCATTTTTAGATGAAATTCGTAAACAATATGTCATTACTGCACGAGCTAAAGGTTTAAGTGAACGAAAAATTATATATAAACATGTTTTTCGTAATGCAACGTTACTGATTGTATCAGGCTTTCCTGCTGCTTTTGTTGGTATTTTATTTACTGGGTCGTTACTCATTGAAATTATCTTTTCGCTCAATGGGCTTGGTTTATTGGGTTATGAAGCTATTATTCAACGTGACTATCCAGTCATTTTTGGTTCTTTGTATATTTTTACGTTAATAGGGCTCATCACTCAACTCTTATCGGATTTATCTTATATGATGATTGATCCACGCATTGACTTTGAGGCACACAAATAATGACCAAAAATTATTCTATTAATCAGCAACGTTGGCAACGGTTTAAACATAATCGTCGTGGTTATTATTCACTCTGGTTATTTTCAATTTTATTTGTGGTTAGTTTATTTGCTGATTTTATTACTAACGATAGACCTATTTTTATTAAATATCAGGATAATTACTATTCACCAATTTTTCATTTTTATCCAGAAACACAATTTGGTGGTCAATTAGAAACACAAGCCAATTATCTTGATCCTGTTGTACAAAAGAAAATAGAAGCTAATGGTTGGATTTTATGGGCACCATTTCGCTACAGTTATAGTACATTAATTTATGATACGGCAAATACCTTTCCAACGCCGCCCTCATCATCACATTGGTTAGGCACTACTGATGCGGGTTTTGATGTGTTTGCCAATATCTTGTATGGTTTTCGTCTCTCAATGTTTTTTGCCATTTTTTTGACAGTATTTACTTCTGTCATTGGTGTTATTATTGGTGCGATTCAAGGTTATTATGGTGGTATCGTTGATCTGATAGGTCAGCGATTTATTGAAATTTGGTGTGGTTTACCTGGATTATTTGTGATTATTCTATTAGCTAGTATTTTACCGCTTAATTTTTGGTGGTTGCTTGGTATTACCGTTTTATTTGGTTGGATGGGATTAGCGGGAATTGTACGTACTGAATTTTTGCGTACCCGCAATTTTGATTATATTCGTGCAGCTAAAGCTATGGGGGTTAGTGACATTAAAATTATGTTCCGTCACATATTACCTAATGCGATGGTGGCAACATTAACCTTTTTACCATTTATTCTTTGTGGATCAATTACCACCTTAACGTCGCTAGATTTTTTGGGTTTTGGTTTGCCTATTGATTCGCCGTCTCTTGGTCGTTTATTGCTACAAGGTAAAAATAATTTGCAAGCACCTTGGCTTGGTATTAGTTCATTTTTAATCATTGCAACTTTGCTTTCGCTGCTTATTTTTATTGGTGAGGCAGTCAGGGATGCATTTGATCCAAACAAAGGAGTGTATCGATGAGTTCTCCTTTATTATCCGTTCAGGATTTAAGTATCGCTTTTAAACGTAACATTCAAGCTGAATCCCAAGTAGTAAGCAATGTTAGTTTTGATATCCATGAACAAGAAACATTAGCCTTAGTTGGTGAATCTGGTTCGGGAAAAAGTGTAACAGCGTTGTCTATTTTACGTTTACTGTGTAAAGATCAAGTGACTTATCCCACAGGGGATATTTTGTTTGAAGAAAAATCGTTATTACATGCGACAGACAAAACACTGCAAAATGTGCGTGGTAATCAAATTAGCATGATCTTCCAAGAACCGATGGTGTCACTTAATCCACTACACACGGTTGAAAAACAGCTTTATGAAGTGCTGTCATTACATCGAGGCATGCGCCGAAATGTCGCACGTAATGAAATTTTGCAATATCTTGATCGGGTGGGCATTAAAGATCCAAAAAGTAAATTATCCTCTTACCCTCATCAACTGTCGGGCGGAGAACGGCAACGAGTTATGATTGCCATGGCCATTTTAACTCATCCCAAATTGTTAATTGCCGATGAGCCAACTACGGCCCTAGATGTATCGGTACAAGCACAAATTATTCGCTTGCTTAAAGAGCTAAAAAATGAATTAAATATGAGTCTATTATTTATTTCACACAATCTTGGCATTGTCAAAAAACTGGCGGATAAAGTTGCTGTTATGCAGCAAGGGAAAATCGTTGAGTATAATAATAGGCAACGCATTTTTTTACGTCCTGAACATGAATATACTCGTACCTTATTAAATTCAGCACCGAGTGGCGATCCTGCGCCATTGCCTAATACGCCAGGAATACTGCTTAATGTTAACCATTTGGATGTTGAGGTAATCGCTAGAAAGGGATTTTTTCAAAAAACTAAAAAGAAAATTGTCAATAATGTTGGTTTTGCTGTACATCAAGGCGAGACGGTCGGTATTGTGGGTGAATCGGGCTCCGGTAAAAGCACAACGGCACTAGCTATTTTGCGGTTGATTAAATCACAAGGTAATATTGTATTTGATAGCCATCCGATACAAAATCTAACTGGCAAAAAATTATTGCCATTCCGAAGTCGTATCCAAGTGGTATTCCAAGATCCGTTTTCGTCACTTAATCCTCGTTTTAATATTGAACAGATTATTAGTGAAGGATTAATGACGCACAAAAAACAAAGTAAGAAACAACGTGAGCAGGCCGTTATTGATATTATGCAAGAAGTGGGTCTAGATCCCGATATGCGTTATCGCTATCCAACAGAGTTTTCTGGTGGGCAGCGCCAACGAATAGCTATTGCTAGAGCTTTAATTTTAAAGCCAGAATTGTTAATTTTAGATGAGCCAACTTCATCTTTAGATCATACAATTCAAAAACAAATTATTAATTTACTGAAATCATTGCAAGAAAAACATCAGCTCAGTTACCTGTTTATTAGCCACGACTTAGCGTTGGTTTACTCAATGTGTCATCAAGTTGTTGTTATGAAAGAGGGTAGAATTATAGAGCAAGGCTCACGAGAAAAGATTTTCTATTCTCCTGAAGAAGAATACACCAAAGAATTACTTTCTTTTTTAGATAAACCACCTCGTAGAGCGAGTAACACGTTGATAGATGAAAACAAAGAAGAAAAATTTACTCATCAAGATGACAGCCAATCAAATAAAAAACAAGGTAAAAAAGTGAATTGGGATGATGCATTATTAATGGGCAAAAGGTAAAAGCATACAATAAATTATTCAGCAGGAACACGATGCAAAAACAAATGCGATTTTTTTTATTAACACTCTGTTTATCACTCACATCAATAGACGCCATGGCGCTAACTTGTAGTGATAATCCTACTCAAAATACAGTGAATGCCAATAACTATATTTTTCAGATCCTTGATTATATTGATTCCCCTATACAAGGCATTAAACACGAGGTGAGAACATTAACCACTAAATTAACTACTGAAACTAACAGTACGAACGCTAAACATGCATTAGAATATGATACTAACGGAGAAATAATAAAAAGCCATTATGATCTTTATTTAGATAAAAACGTTCGAATCTATTCTGAACACCTACAAAAAAATAAATCGGGTTGGGAAAATATTATTGAAGATGTCGAAGATAAAACTAATAGCATTACCCAATTTAATACTGATGAACAAGGTAAAATTATTGTATCACAACAGACTAAAAAAGCGGTTGATTTCATTTTTTTTGAAACCGATAACTATGTTTACGATAGTAATAATTGCCTTATCAATAAAAATGTCCAATGGCAACTCAAAGAAGTTGATGAGAATGGCAAATATACAGGGAAAGAGCAAAAAGGAGCTTCAACCTACACATTTGAATATCAAACACACCAATTAGCTAAAGTGCGCTATCAATTTAGTAATAATATGCAAAACGAGAGTGATTTTTTGTATCAGTATGATAACAACCTTCATCGTTTAACAACTATAGAAACATCTTATTTATCTGCTGGTAAAGAATTAGCACATTATGTCACTCAATTTTTAACATTTAATGAAAAAAACGATTGGCTTACAGCCAACAAATTTAAAAATAACAAACAAACTAATATTATTCGCGAAATTACTTATTATTAGTTTCCAAAAATAAAAAAAGCGTTAATTGATTAATAACGCTTTTTATTTTGTCGCAATTTTCAAATGCTTGCTATATCCGAATAAATAAGACATAAATGGCATGAACTGTCCATGCCAATGCTAAACTAAAAGTAAGTAGTTTTTCGCGTTTTGGGTGAATATTATACTTATGCAAAATGGTTAAAATTTGTTGTAATCCACACCAGATAGGTAGTGAAATCATCAAAAATAAAAAGATCTTGCCAAATTCCGTATTGGCTATTTTAAGAATATAAGAACGTGTTGCTGCATCACCAAAAGGGATGATAAATATCATAATTATTAGCACAATGGGAGAAAAAACAGCCGCCCATGTACCCCCTAGCGCAAATAGCCCTTTTACAACTTTTCCATTGGTGCTTCTAGCTTGGATTTCTTGATTTTTCATTGATTAAATACCACTTATCT
Source organism: Gilliamella sp. HK2 (assembly GCF_001690265.1). Lineage (NCBI taxonomy): Bacteria > Pseudomonadati > Pseudomonadota > Gammaproteobacteria > Orbales > Orbaceae > Gilliamella > Gilliamella sp. HK2. The sequence goes on along the minus strand of NZ_LZGV01000114.1, from coordinate 70,978 downwards.
TAAGATAAATAACAGCAAATAGGCTGACACAAAAATTGTTGCTATCCACAACCCTATAATAATTAAATAAGCTTGTGATTTTTTAGCAGTACGATATAAAAATAGCGTTTTAGGAATGGAATTAAACCAACAGATTGAATGAAAAATAGCAACCAACAATGCAATGCTATTGAGCACAATAGCAAAAGGACTACGTAAAAAGAAGATAAAGCGATAAAATTCGTCTTGCCCCATGGCATTGGTGTACATACAAATAACACCAAACATTAAAACTAAACTGACCCAAATCATTGAAAAGGGAACTAATTTATTAAGGATTGACAGAATTGAAGACTGTTCTTTAGGTGAATCAAGGCGCTCAGATGGACTGTTGCTGTTATCTAGATCATTATTTTTTTTAATCATAACATTTCTCAATGTGTGTAACATTATTATGTAATTGATGTTTCGAGTGGTTAGTATTTTATGCAATATTATAAACACTAAGCCATTGAAGCAGTCAAATTAAAGTCATGCATGATATCGGTTTTTCATGTAATAGCCTAGGCAGAAAGTGCGTTGGTTTAATCGATATATTATTTTCATGGTCAATTTCCAACCAAGTTCAAACAAGTAAGTTTTTTAAAAAAAAAGCTAAGATCACATTTTTTTTGGTTAATTTTCGTTAGACTAATAACTCCCGCTTAACTCACTAGCGATAAAATAAAAATCCCCACGAATGTGGGGAATGGATCGCAATTATTGCTAACTGTTGGTTTATCCCTATTAATATAAGGAACGATTATTCAGATAGCTAATTGTAACATATAACTAAAGGTGTTTTATATTTATAATATGCCATACTTGAATGTGAATTATTGCTAACTGTCTTTGTAAAAATTATTGTTGTTGTAGAATTTGTGTGTTAATTTAATAGTAACTACATATTATTACTTAACTGTAGAAAACAACTTCATTAAATTTTGGATTTAAAACAAAAAAGATAAGCGGTATAATGTATTGCTTATTATCAATAAAAGGAGTGAGTTTTGTTCTGTTTATCTCTTCTAGACGAAGAATGGATCCCCGTGAGACATTTTAATGGTCAAATAAGTAAAATTAAGCCTAGCCAAATTGCTGACGAAACCATCTCCGATTTGGCCTATTTTAGACCTGACTTCCAAGGTGCTGCATACCAATTTCTTATTGGTTTGCTACAAACCACTTTTTCTCCCGAAGATAATGATGAATGGTTAGAATATTGGCATGAAGGTATTACTCAATCACAATTGGATGAAGCATTTAAACCTGCTAAACAGGCCATGCAATTTGGTGAACATAAACCGGCATTTATGCAAGATTTTACGCCATTAGATGGTAATAAAGTACCAATATCGGGCTTATTGGTTGAAGCACCGGGTGAAAACGCATTAAAGAAGAATACTGACCATTTTATCAAACGTGATTTTGTCAAAGCGATCTGCCCGCATTGCGCTGTTATGGCACTGTTTACTTTGCAAACTAATGCGCCATCGGGAGGACAAGGGCATCGCGTTAGTTTGCGAGGTGGTGGGCCGATTACCACTTTAATGATGCCCGCACTCGATACATCGACGCCATTATGGAAAAAGTTATGGCTAAATGTGATGCCTCTTGATGATGACGAAAAACCTCAACATTATGATGAAACTGTCTTCCCGTGGTTAAACAAAACAGTAACTAGCGAACCACCCAAAAATTTAAGTGTATTCCCTGAGCAAGCTAATTGCTGTCAAGCATATTGGGGGATGCCTCGCCGCATTGAGCTTGATTTTGAAAATACCACGCAAGGCGATTGTGACCTTTGTGGTGAAAAATCGTCCGAGCTTATTAGTCAGTATCAAACAAAAAATTACGGCGTCCAATATAAAAATTGGCGACATCCGTTATCACCTTATCGAACCGACAGTAAAACGGGGGAACCGATTGCGATTAAAGGCCAACCGGGAGGATTAATTTATCGTGATTGGTTAGGCATGGTTAGTAGCAATGACGAAACTCAGTCAGCCCGATTAGTTGCTGTTCATTATTCGCGTGGATTGAAAGCTTCAGAAAAATATCATCTTTGGTGTTTTGGCTATGATTTTGACAATATGAAGGCTCGTTGTTGGTATGAACATACTTTCCCTGTTTATGCAATATTTGATGATTTGGATAGCGATATTAAAGAACTAATAACACTTGCGCTAGATTTCAGCAAAGATACCTTGCCAATACTCCGTAAAGCGATGAGTAGTATTAACAAGCAATCAAGCACCGTTGATATCGCTTATTGGAAGGAAACTGAAACACCTTTTTATCAATATATTAAACAATTGTTTAAAGAGAAAGACAACCCAAATGGTCGCTTTCCTTTGTTATTCGATTGGACCAATACCTTATTGAAATATATCACACAAGTTTATGATAAAGCTGCTTTTGCTGACCCAGATCAACTCATGATTAGTTCTGAAAAAATCACCGCAAGAGAAAACTTAATTAAAGCTTTTAATAAACTGAGAAATATCAAAAAGATTAAAAATAACAAATCGTCTTGATTGCATGTGGGGGAAAACAACATGTCAGGCACTATCCAAAAAAAGCTGATGATCTTAAATGATAACCATAAAAAGATTATCGATGAGTGGTTTTCTATGTTGCAGCTAAGGCAATGTACATTTAATGGTATTAGCTACAATGGACGTAAATTGCGTGCTGAATTACGTCGGAATGCACTATCTGAATTTATAATCTTACAAGAAGGCTATATGATTTTAGCCAAGGCACTTATTCATAACGATAGCAAATTGCCGCAAACGGATGTTCAGTATCAAGCACTACAGATCTTTGTCAATGCTGCTGCTTTTGCTCAAGCTAATAATGACAAAGCTCCATTTGCCGCACAATTAAGTGAAAAAGTAAAAGGTGGTGAACATAACTTTTTATCTCCGTTACGATTTGAACAGCTTTGCGAAAGTCAAACGCCTGAAGAATTTTGTCGTCGCTTGATTCGTGCGGTAAAAATACGTGGCGAAAAAGGTGTTAACCTTATTTCACTTGCCGACGGCATCTTTTTATGGATGCAAGAGTGGTATGAGCGAGAGTATAAGCATAATTCATCAGCCAAAACTAATCCGTTTGAACGCCTTTCTGTTCGTTGGGCAATGGACTATTCTTCAACAAAAAATAATTCTAAGGAATAATCATCATGACTACATTTATTCAATTACACTTATTAACTGCTTATGCGCCTTCAAATTTAAACCGTGATGATTTAGGGCGACCAAAAACAGCCAAAATGGGCAACACCGATCGTTTACGTATTTCATCACAAAGTTTAAAGCGAGCTTGGCGAACCTCGGACTTTTTTTATCAATCACTAAGCGATCATATTGGTGTTCGTTCACGTCGTTTTGCGCGAGATTGGGTATATACGCCAATGATTGAGAGTGGTATTTCTGAAAAAATAGCCAAAGACAGTACCATCAAAATAGCAAGTCAGTTTGGTAAAGTAAAAAATGAAAAATCACCTAAAGATCCATTAACTAATCTAGATATTGAACAATTGGTACATATTAGCAGTAACGAGCAACAAGCAATCGAGCAATTAGTGGAATTATTGATTAGTGAAAAACGTGAGCCTAACGATGATGAAGTGAAATTACTGCGTAAAGAGAATAGCAGTGTTGATGTAGCATTATTTGGACGAATGTTAGCAGAGAGCCCAGCATTTAATATTGAAGCCGCGTGCCAAGTTTCTCATGCATTAGGTGTAAGTACGGTTACGATAGAAGATGATTTCTTTACTGCTGTTGATGATTTAAATAATAACGATGTTGATGCTGGTTCTGCTCATCTGGGTGAGCGAGGATTTGCTTCAGCACTATTTTACACCTATGTTTGTATCAGCCGTGATTTACTACTAGAGAATTTAAATGGTGATGAGGCATTAGTAGAAAAAACCTTAAAAGCTTTAACCGAATCGGCAACAAAAGTGGCTCCAACTGGTATGCAAAATAGTTTTGCCTCAAGAGCATATACCTCTTATCTATTAATAGAAAAAGGCTCCCAACAACCACGCTCTTTAGCTGTGGCCTATTTTAACCCAATTCGTGGCCAAGATATGGTGAATGACGCGATTACTCGTTTAGAAGAGCAACGTGATAAATTTGATAAAGTTTATGGGCAATGTGCCGATAGCCGCTATATTCTCAATAGTGAAACAGGAGAAGGAACATTGAGCGCTGCATTAGATTTTGTTGCGCAAAAATAGGAGAGCGGACAAGATGATAAACCATCTTATTTTTCAGATTTATGCCCCTTTTACCTCATGGGGCGAACCGGCTGTTGGTGAAGTTCGCCACAGCAATATCATCCCTTCACGTTCGGCTTTATTAGGAATAGTGGCTGCCGCACTTGGTATAAGGCGTGACGATAAACAAATTGATAACTTTAATTTGCATTATCATTTTGCTATTCGTCCTTTTATTGCTAATAATAGTTGGTTTAGAGATTTTCAAACGGTACAAGCACCTAAAGCGAACAAAAAGCAAGTATGGCATACCCGTTTTGACGAAATACGAAAAAGCCCTCTTGAGCTAGAAACCTTATTATCACAGCGTGAATATTATAATGACGTTTATTATCAAATTGTCATGTCTGAAACCGACGATGCGCCCTATCGTTTAGAGCAAATACAACAAGCATTACTTAAGCCCGTTTTTCCATTATATGCAGGCAGAAAAAACTCACCATTATCACTGCCATTATCGCCTATCTTGTGCCAAGGCACATTGAGCGATGCTTTTATTTTTGCTGATAAACATTACCAAGATTGCCATCGTCAAGATCCTGTTATCAATAAATTATTACAAGGCACTGCGGATGAATATTATTGGGAACAGAACAATCAAGAAGATCGATTTGATGTCATTAAAATTCAGTGCCGACAAGATCAACCAATAAATCGTCATCGATGGCAATTTATTAACCGTCAGCAGTTTTCAGGCAATTTAAAAGGGAGTGAATAGATGTATTTTTCTCGAGTTACTTTAAAACTGAATCGGCTTCATGATGTTTTACATCAGAAAATGCAAAATTCGGGACCTTATGCAATTCATCAATGGTTATGGCAACTCTTCCCTAATCAAGATAAACGCGCCTTTTTATTCCATGAGGAACAAATAGGTAAAGGTTATCAATACTATTTATTATCGGAAACCGAGCCACTCTCAAATCATGATCTATTTTCAATAGAAACTAAACCATATCAACCCAAATTAATTGTTGGAATGAGATTGATTTTTTCCTTACGAGCTAATCCTGTGGTATTTAAAAATGGTAAACGTAGTGATGTAATGATGAATGCTAAATATCTAGCAAAACAACAAGGTTTAAGTTCAAAAGAGATAAAAATCCGACAAAATGATGCAGCAATCAACTGGTTAATAAAACAGAGTGAAACCAGAGGATTTTCATTATTAACAACAGATGATCAACAAGTACATTGCACGGTCACCAGTTATAACCAACAGCAATTTAGTAAAAGAAATGATCTTAAACCGATTACTTATAGCACCGTTGATTATCAAGGGGTGTTAACGGTGACGGATACAGAATTGTTTTTGAACACAATTTATCGAGGTATTGGTAAAAGTAAAGGATTTGGTTGTGGCTTATTCTTGATAAAACATTATCAATAGGATGGGGGGTGCTATGGTTTATGTTCCTCTTAATCCTATTCCTTTAAAAAATAGAACCTCAATGATTTTTTTACAATATGGACAAATTGATGTTTTAGATGGGGCATTTGTATTAATCGATCAAACAGGTATTAGAACACATATTCCAGTAGGCTCTATAGCATGCATAATGCTTGAGCCTGGAACTCGCGTTTCACATGCCGCAGTCAAGTTAGCAGCAACGGTCGGAACCTTGCTAGTTTGGGTTGGTGAAGCTGGCGTAAGAATGTATTCATCAGGTCAACCCGGTGGAGCAAGATCTGACAAACTGCTTTATCAAGCTAAATTGGCTTTAGATGATAATTTACGTTTAAAAGTGGTTAAAAAGATGTTTGAATTGCGATTTGGTGAACTTGCACCTAGTCGTCGTTCGATTGAACAATTACGAGGAATTGAAGGCGCACGAGTGCGAGAAACCTATTCTTTATTGGCTAAACGTTATAACGTAAAATGGCATGGGCGAAAGTATGATCCCAAAGATTGGCAAAAAGGCGATACCATTAATCAATGTATAAGTGCAGCCACCTCTTGCTTATATGGCATTACGGAAGCCGCTGTCTTGGCTGCAGGCTATGCTCCGGCAATTGGTTTTGTGCATAGTGGCAAGCCACTATCATTTGTTTATGATATTGCTGATATTATTAAATTTGATACTGTCGTTCCCAAAGCTTTCGAAATCGCCGCAAAGAATAAGAGCGATCCTGATCGCGAAGTTAGAATTGCGTGTCGCGAAATTTTTAGAAGCCAGAAAACATTAGCAACATTAATCCCTCTTATTGAAGAAGTTTTGTCAGCCGGTGGCATTGAACCACCACCGCCTCCAGACAATGTTCAACCCCCCGCTATTCCCGAACCTCAATCTCTTGCCGATAGCGGTTTTAGGAGTCGCTAATAATGAGTATGTGTGTTGTTGTAACTGAAAATGTTCCAGCTCGATTACGAGGCCGTTTAGCCATTTGGTTACTTGAAATTAGGGCAGGGGTTTATATTGGTGATATATCAAGACCGATAAGAGAAATGATATGGCAACAAATTGTTAAACTCGCAGAAGACGGTAATGTTGTCCTTGCCTGGGCAACTAATACTGAATCAGGATTTGATTTTCAAACCTATGGTACCAATAGAAGAGTTCCGGTAGATCTTGATGGGCTACGCTTAGTATCATTTTTACCTATTAAAAATCAATAAGTTAATGTTCTTTAAAAATTAGAAAAATTTGGTAGAATTTAATAGCAGATATAAGTTTAAATAAAACAAATATCTATATTTAGAGTGTTCCCTGTAGGTACAGGGATAAACCGATTGATTGCGCATCCGTTAGTTATTTCGTGTACGTGTTCCCTGTAGGTACAGGGATAAACCGTTGACATTAATGCATTTTTTACTAGATCTAGAGTGTTCCCTGTAGGTACAGGGATAAACCGAATGTTTGATTTTTTTAAATGATGTCTTATGGGTGTTCCCTGTAGGTACAGGGATAAACCGTCGTTAATTTAATAGATAAAATTACATTATCTGTGTTCCCTGTAGGTACAGGGATAAACCGGCAAAACTCGTTTTAGTAATCCCCACTTGTTAGTGTTCCCTGTAGGTACAGGGATAAACCGCTCGGCGAGGAGAAACGGGTAGAGGTGGTCCAGTGTTCCCTGTAGGTACAGGGATAAACCGCGATGTTTTATTATCTGCAATAACAATAAAACGTGTTCCCTGTAGGTACAGGGATAAACCGCTGTCACAGACGAAACTGTGACATTAAATGATGTGTTCCCTGTAGGTACAGGGATAAACCGGGGGTTGCGTCCATAATGTTTTTTTGTTCTAAGTGTTCCCTGTAGGTACAGGGATAAACCGCCTCCAAACTGAAAGGCTTTACTCTTATGTGGGTGTTCCCTGTAGGTACAGGGATAAACCGCGTTTACTCCATTTCTCATCGACCCAAACATTGTGTTCCCTGTAGGTACAGGGATAAACCGAAATAATCGATTTTGATTAATTAATAACCTTAGTGTTCCCTGTAGGTACAGGGATAAACCGCCCTCAGATTTGGTGCCAGAATCAGAAATCGAGTGTTCCCTGTAGGTACAGGGATAAACCGGTCTTTACGAACACAATATTAGGCCTGCCGTAGTGTTCCCTGTAGGTACAGGGATAAACCAATAGAAATTTTATTGATATTTTTATCAAATTTGATATAATTATTAAAAATAACAAAACAGATTGATTAAATGTTTACGATAAAAACGCATGATGATGCTAAATCTGAAATTCTAGATTTACCCGCAGAATTAAGAGGTCGAACAATTAAATTGATTGAAAAACTAGAACAATTTGGACAAATGCAAATGCCACATAGTAAATCGTTGGGTGGTGGGTTGTTTGAATTGAGAGCGTTAGAGCGTAATAATATAGCTAGAACTATTTATGTTTATCAAAAAGAGCAAACGATTTTTATTTTACATGCGTTTGTTAAAAAAACACAAAAAACACCAGTTGGCGCAATGCAAATAGCGAGAATCCGACTGAAGGAGATGATTGAAAATGAATAAAAAACACAGCACAACATTTAATGAAATCAAAGATATCGCGCTAGCAGATCCTGTAGCGCGTGCGGCATATGATGATGCAGAGGACGAGTGGAAATTACGTGAATTATTGTTGACAGCGAGAGAAACAGCAAAACTATCTCAAACTGAGCTAGCAAAACGTTTAGATATTGCACCGTCTAACATAAACAGAATTGAACGGGCTCCGTTGAACACAAACATAAAAACGATTTTAAAATATTTAAACGCGTGTAATGCAAAAATAGATATGAATTTATCTACATTATAAATTTAAAGTAGTGCATCAGCACTACTTTTTGGCAAATCTGGGAAAATAACGTTAATATCTGTTGTATCAATGCGTACAACATCAATCGTAAACAATTCTAAATTTTCTAATAACTGTTTTTCAGGCTCTGTAGCTTTATTATATTTAACAGCTCGTTGTAACAATATTATGTGAGCGTTAGCGTCATTAATTAATTGCTGTTTTTTTGATTTATTTATTGCTGTAACCTCTGTTGCTGTTAATACTCGTTTTACAGCCACGGGATATCCAGAAACATCAGGTTATATAACTAAACCGGCATATTGTTGTTGTAGTAATTCAGAATGATATTCTTGAGTGATTTCTATAGAATCTATCGGCGGTTCACTAATATTAGAATCATAAAAACCGTTGGTGTTTGCGTTATAAAATGTGTGTTCCCTGTAGGTACAGGGATAAACCGTTGAGAAATTAACTCAGAAAGCCTCTGAAGCTGTGTTGCTTGTACCCACAGAGGTAAAGCTGTATTTGTTATATGTTTCATTTATTTTATAGAAATTTAATTAAAATAAAAACTTTAATAAAATCAATGGGTTTTCTGAATGATTTTTATTGCTACATTAAATATCTATTGGTTGGTTGTTATTGTATTAATTATAAGTTTAATATTCTCTTTATTATAAATAGTTTACAATTAACGGAAAGTTTAACAATATAGTTGTTATTATAATATTTACTGTAAAACTAAAAGAAATTATTAATAATGCTGTCTAAAATAATTAGCAAAAATGGCGTACAATATAATGGCATATAAATGCAGATTTATTATAAATAATTTAGGAATTTAGTATGACAGGCAAATTTATTGCCATTGAAGGGCTTGAAGGCGCAGGTAAAACGACGGCGATTAATATCGTTGCTCGCATTTTGAATCAACATCATATTGATGATATACAATTCACTCGTGAGCCAGGCGGTACGCCGATTGCTGAAGCTTTACGTAATATTATTAAAAATGGTTTAGATAATGAGCCTTTAACTGATAAAGCTGAATTACTTATGCTATATGCCGCACGTATTCAGTTGATTGACAATGTGATTAAACCAGCACTGCATGCGGGTAAATGGGTTATTGGCGATCGTCATGATTTATCCACGCAAGCTTATCAAGGTGGAGGGCGTCAGTTAGATAAAGTTTTTATGATGACACTAAAGGAACAAGTATTAGGTGATTTTAAACCTGATCTGACTTTGTATTTGGATATTGATCCTGAAAGTGGTTTGCGGCGAGCAAGATCTCGAGGAGATCTCGATCGTATTGAACAACAGTCGCTACCTTTTTTTAAGCGAGTTCATCAACGCTATTTAGAACTAGCCAAACAAGATGAAACGATTAGGATGGTCGATGCTACAAAATCAATTGACAATGTAGCTGAGCAAATTGAACAAATTTTAATAGATTGGTTAACAAAACAGGTTAATATTTAATGATGTTAAGTGATTATCCTTGGCTTTTGCTACCTTATCAGCAATTGGCTTCTGGTATTATGCATAAGCGTGCTCATCATGCGCTATTAATTAGTTATGTCCAAGGTAGCGGTGAAAATGAATTTATTGAAAATCTTGTCAACCGTTTGTTATGCCAAAATTCACAGCAATTGGAGCCGTGCTTTAAATGCCACAGTTGCCAATTGTTTTTGTCTCATCATCACCCTGATTATTATGCGATAACTAATGAACAAGGTAAGCAATCAATAGGTATTGATCAAATACGTAATATATCTAGCAAGATTTACGAAAAATCCCAGCAAGGCGGTAACAAAGTTATTTGGATAAAACATGCCGCTTTAATGACTGAAGCAGCGGCTAATGCACTACTAAAAACGTTAGAAGAACCGCCAGACAGTACATATTTTATTTTAAGTGATGAGCATAATAGCCAATTATTACCTACGATTCATAGCCGTTGTTTTTCTTATTTTTTATCAACTCCAAAGTTGGAACAATCTATTGAGTGGTTAAAAAACAAACATGATCAACAATACAGTGATAATGAGCTTGCTTCGGCGTTATTATTGAGCGAAAATGCGCCACTAAGAGCTATCGCACTATTAGCACCAGAAAAGTGGCAACAAAGAAACGTGTTTTGTAGCCAATTATTAGAGGTTATTCCTCAAAATAATTATTGGCAATTAGCAAAGACCTTTGATAATGAAGATTTTATTGAACGAATTATTTGGTTTTGCGCTTTATTAAGCGATGCGCTTAAAGCAAAGCAAAAAGCGGGGCGCTTTATTGTTAATCGTGATCAAGTCCCGTTAGTTCGATTACTTGCGACTCAAAATAATGAAAAGCTTTCTGCTCTTTATCATTTATGGTTACAAGCAAGAAATCAGTTATTGACTATTACAGGATTGAATAAGGAGCTGATTATTTATAATGTACTTGCTCAATCCGAATTAATTAGCGAGGCAAAAAGCTAAGCTGTTTATAAAAATTTTATTAATGCTTCAAAAAAGCACACATTTAAGCTAAAAGGATCGTAGTGAGTTATTTATCTATTGAATTTTGTTTACTTTTTATCGCTTTTTTTGCCTTGTATTGGGGTTGTCGCTTATCACCCAAAACACAAAATACTCTGCTTTTAGTTGTAAGTTACCTGATTGTTGGTAGTTACAGCTGGCGATTTTCACTCATCCTTTTTATTTATACCTGTGTAATCTATTTTTTTTCTGTGATGATCGCAGCATCAGAACGTCATGCCAAGCGATGGTTAATTTTAGGGTTATGCGTATCTGTAATTAATCTAGCATTATTTAAATATTTTGATTTTTTCCGTTACGAGTTACAAGGTCTGTTTAATTTATTAGATTTACCGATTTTGCTTCCCGCTATCACGGTATTAATCCCTATTGGGATCTCATTTTACACCTTTCATTCAATAAGTTATTTAGTTTCAGTAAAAAATCAGGAGTTACCTGTTGCTAATTTTTGGGATTTTGCCTTATTTCTGTCCTTTTTTCCAAGTATTATTGCAGGCCCTATTAACCGAGCAAAAGACTTTCTACCTCAAATTAATGTTAATCAACCGCGTGAAATTTTAGAGCCATTTCGCGCATTTACGCTACTTATTTTAGCTGTGATAAAGGTTTACTGTTTAGGTGGTTTAGTTAATGAGCATTGGGTTACACCTATATTTGCTAACCCACTAGAATTTAGTGTGGTTGATTTATTAGTTGGCCTTTATGCGTATGCAATACAAATTTATTTAAACTTTTCTGGATATACTGATTTAGTTACTGGCATTGCTTTATTATTAGGTTTTCGCTTACCAATCAACTTTAATCTTCCTTATTTGTCATTAAATTTGAGAGAGTTTTGGGTACGTTGGCATATTAGTTTATCACGTTGGATTCGTGACTATATTTATATTCCTTTAGGCGGAAGTCGTCGAGGATTTATACGCACTCAAATTAATGTCATGTTAGCCATGTTATTATCGGGTTTGTGGCATGGTGCTGGCATTAATTTTATTATTTGGGGGGCATGTCATGGTATTGGTATTGTGGTACTTAATATTGGCGACCGTTATTTGGGGCAAGGTTGGATAACCGCGCGTTCGCCACTGATGGCACGGTTATTAACATGGCACTATATTTGTTTTACATGGCTGTTTTTTAATAGTGAAAGTTTATCTGATGCTGTAGATTATTTGACAGCATTAACGCATAACTTCTTGATAGAACCGCATCATGCTGGGGCATTTTTGGTTATTTGTGTCATCTACCTTGCCTACCCAATGTGTAAAAATTTTACTGAGTGGTTTATTTTGCAGTTGACTAAAATGCCGAATTACTATTTACCTTTAGTTTTTATTTTGATTTTATGGCTGACGATTTATATTGCACCATCAGGAATGCCAAACTTTATTTACGCTAATTTTTAATGATGCTTAATTATGAAAATATATACACAATCGTTTTCAAAAAATAATAAAAAATCCAAACCGAATTTGAAACGGCAACGTAATAAATCACAGCATAAAAATACGCTTAAAAAAGATTGTAAAAAAAATAAGAAAACAAATTCATCTCTTGTTGTTACTAGCAATCTTTTGTCTACTCGCTATGTATTTTTGATAATGTTTGTTACCGCTATTGCGTTAATAGCTATTTACTACAAATCAATATTGATTTATTGCGAGCAAGTGTATCATACCGATTTGTTGAATAATAATACGCTTGCAAACCAAGAAAGTTTGATACAAGAGCTTGAAACAAGCAAGGATGACGAACAGGATTTTCAAAAATATATATCAATAAAAATACTTCCTCCGTTTTCTCAGTTGCTTGATGTTGCGGTGAAAGATGCTAAAAATAAGACAATTGATGCTTTAAAGAATGCAAAACTTGAAAGTGGACAAAGAGTCAATACTGACAACGTGTCCGAAACAGACTTAGCACAGCAAGATGAAAATCAAAAAGCACAAAAAGACACAGTACTAGTTGAGCCACAACCCATTATATTAACAAGCAATGATAAGGTGTTTTTTGCTGGTGATTCTTTAATGCAAGGTGTTGCACCATATGTTAAAAAAATGCTATTCAAGCAGTATAAAATAGAAAGCCTTGATTTGAGCAAACAGAGCACTGGGCTTGCTTATCCGAGTGCTTTTGATTGGCCAAAAACAATTAGTGATAATCTAATTGCAGATCCTTCAATTAAATTGCTTGTTGTTTTTCTTGGCGCAAATGATCCTTGGGATTTTCCAGTTAAAGGCTATGTCAAATATGCTAAATTCCAATCCGACTTGTGGGAAGAACACTACCGTTTGCGTATTGAATCTATTTTAAATAGTGCCATAGAGCATGATGTTCAAATACTTTGGCTGGCAGCGCCTTGTATGCGCAAACCAAAATTAAATAATGCGATGGTTTATCTAAATAATTTATATCAGTCCGAATTAGAAAAAGTCCAACAACATTTCTTAATGACAAATGATTTATTGGGATGTACGTATCAAAAATTTAGTAATTTCGTAGAAAGCAATAAAGCAAAAGTTAAGGTAAGGGTTGATGATGGTGTTCACTTTACGCCAACAGGCCAAAAAATTCTAGCAAAGGCCATTATGGAAAAAATAATTTATAAAGAATTAGAGGACACCCATAGTGATTAAATTTTTAAAATATATTATAGCCCTCATTGCAATAACGATTACTGGTTGTAGTGTAGCTGAAAGTAAAACATCTACTGTTGTTGATTTTGGGGATCCTAACGCTAAACAATTTGCAGCGCGTTTGAACTCGTTAGCGGATCATAAAAAAACTAACCGAGTAATCAATATTACTCAATTTGGCGATTCACATGTGGCAGCCGACTTTTTTACTGGTGAATTTAGAACATTAATGCAAAAAAAGTATGGCAACGCAGGTATTGGTTGGATAACGCCTATAGCGATAAAAGGGCAAAGCCATGCAGCGGTTACATGGCGAGCTAGAGATTGGGATATGCTAAGTAGCCGAACTTTAAGTAATCTTGATTTTCCCATGGGTGGTTTTATTGCTAAACCCATTAAAGATTCTGCTACTGTCCAAATTACAGCAAGAGGATCTTGCAATAAAAATTGGCAAGTTAAATTGACCTTTAAAACACTAAAAAACAACTCAAACCTACTATCGCTTTATGATGCTAATAACAATAAAATTAACTTCAGCTATACACCAACCCCAAAGGTTTGGCAAACTGCATCGGTTTTATCTAAAATGCCTTTAGTTATCAAAGGCCAAAAAGAGATGGAACTGGGTGGTATTTGGTTAACTTGTAATCAACAATCTGGTGTTGTTGTTTCACCCATTGCGACTAATGGCGCTAAACAAACCATTTGGCAAAAGTGGGGAAAAAACTGGTTTAAAGAACTTGCTGTATCGCAAAGTGATTTAGTGATCCTAGCATATGGTACCAATGAAAGTTTTGATGAAACATTAGACAGTAATCAATATCGAAAAAATTTAGTGAATAATATCAGAATGATTCGCGAAACATTGCCTAATGCTGCTATTTTAATAATGACACCCCCAGACACTATGGCAAATGAAAAAAATATGCCTAAATCTTTTGCAAAGATAATGACTATTCAAAAGCAAGTTGCTAAATCTGAAAAAACGTTATTTTGGGATTGGCAAGTGGCAATGGGTGGTCAGTTTTCTATTAAGCAGTGGCGAAAACGTGGACTTGCGCGTGCAGATTTAGTTCACCAAACATTAAAAGGATATAAAGAAAGTGCTCGTATCTTTTATGCTGATTTGAATGAATTTGTTAGAAAAAATAGCTAAAAATTTTGATTAAAAGGAACAAATAAGTTATGCCATCACCTATTATTATTGCTGTTGATTTTGCAGATGTAAAATCAGCGTGGAATTTTATTGATCGTGTTGAACCAAAAGATTGTCGTCTTAAAATAGGTAAAGAGCTTTTTACACACGCAGGTCCCGAATTTATTAAGCAAATTATGCAAAAAGGTTTTGACGTTTTTTTAGATCTTAAATTTCATGATATCCCAAATACGGTTGCTAAAGCCGTAACTGCTGCGGCTGATTTAGGTATATGGATGACCAATGTACATGCGAGTGGTGGGGCGCGCATGATGACAGCAGCTAAAGATGCTCTTTATTCATATGGTAAAGATGCGCCAATATTAATCGCTGTGACAGTATTAACCAGCATGGAATCGACCGATTTACAAGAAATAGGTATTAATGCATCGCCTTTAGAGCAAGCAACTAAATTAGCTATGCTAGCTAAAAATTGTGGACTTGATGGGGTAGTTTGTTCAGCAAAAGAAGTACAAAGTTTTAGAACGCGTTTAGGTAGTGACTTTAAATTAGTGACACCAGGTATTAGACCAGCGGGTAGTAACCCTGATGACCAACGCCGTATTATGACACCTCAACGTGCTCAAGCTGCTGGCTCTGATTACTTAGTCATTGGACGGCCAATTACTCAAGCAGAAGATCCAGCTAAAGCGTTAGAAACAATTTTGGCCACACTTGATACAAGTAAGAGTTAATTAAATTATGTCTGATAACCCGATTATTTATTCAACCGATCAAGGTCGAATTAAACCGACAAAGCCAGCTATTTCACGTCCAAAGGGAGATGGCATTATTCGAATTCAGCGACAAACTTCAGGCCGTAAAGGTAAAGGTAAAGGTGTTTGTGTAATTACCGGATTTGAGATAGACGATGCACAATTATTACAGTTAGCTGCTGAATTAAAAAAGCGCTGTGGTTGTGGTGGTTCAGTTAAAGATAGTGCTATTGAAATTCAAGGTGATAAACGAGATTTACTAAAATCATTGTTAGAAGAAAAAGGATTCAAAGTAAAATTAGCTGGAGGCTGATTTCATGCTATAAAAATAGCGTCCATAACTAAAAAGGACGCTACTTATAAAAACATAGATATTAATTTGATCGATAAGTACGCATTTTTTTACTTATTTCACGGCGTTCTTTAGATATTTCGGCATTTTTAATAATATAATCATCAACACGATCATCATAATCGCTTTTCATATTCGCAATAATTGCTTGAAGCTCTTCGTAAGTCATATCAGGTTTAATATATTCACTTAAGTTTTCAAGTAAGAGTACACGTTTTTGGTTATCACGAATTTTCTTTTCATTGTCTGATATTTCACGCTTTAATTTATTTAAACGACGTGATAGACGAATGTATTCTAATACATCTTGAAATGACGATGCGCTTGCTTTTTCCTTGTCCATCTATAACCCCTTATCTGAAAAATGGAAAATAAACTTCTACTAATTATATACTAATATTTTTTTTTGGTCATATTTATTATATTTATTAAGCAATAAATGATATTTTTTACATTAACTAAAACAGCCTACTTGCACATCAATTGCATTTAATTTGACTTTAATGACAGATTTAGCTTCACATTTTTCTTTAAAGGTTATGTCTTCTAGCAAAATTTATTTACAAAATAAGATAAAAATAAAAACAACTATTAAGAATTAGTACAAAGTATTGTACAATACTCCGAAATTTGTAAAGAGTGCCAGAATGAGAGAATCATAATGAGCTGGATTGAAAAAATTCTTAGTAAAAATAATATATCGTCAGATCATAAAAAGGCGAATATTCCTGGTGGTGTTTGGACAAAATGCAGTAACTGTGAGCAAGTTATTTATCAGGCTGAACTGGATCTTAATTTAGAAGTCTGTCCAAAATGCGATCACCACATGCATATTCCCGCCCGTGTGCGCTTATACCGCTTTTTAGACGATGGTTCAGATGTCGAAATTGGCACAGATCTTATGCCTAAAGATATCTTAAAATTCAAAGATACTAAAAAATATAAGGATCGCTTAACTGCTGCACAAAAAGAAACTCACGAAAAAGAAGCAATGGTGGTAATGAAGGGGACATTGTTTGGTACACCTGTCGTTGTCGCTTGTTTTGAGTTTTCTTTCATTGGTGGATCGATGTCCTCTGTTGTTGGTGCATTATTTACTCGTGCAGCGGAACAAGCTATTGCCGATAAATGTCCGTTAATTTGTTTTTCAACAAGCGGTGGAGCACGAATGCAAGAGGCATTATTTTCATTAATGCAAATGGCAAAAACCAGTGCTATTCTTGCCAAAATGCAAGATGAAGGCTTACCTTATATTTCAGTCATGACCGACCCCACAATGGGAGGGGTATCGGCAAGTTTGGCAATGTTAGGCGATATTAATATAGCTGAACCTAAAGCGTTAATCGGCTTTGCAGGGCCACGAGTGATCCAACAAACTGTACGTGAAGTATTGCCTGAAGGATTTCAACGCAGTGAGTTTTTACTTGAAAAAGGCGCCATTGATATGATTATTCATCGTAAAGATATGCGACCTAAGATTGCCAGTTTAATAACAAAACTGATGAAACAGCCGGATCCTTTTAATGATGTTACTCTAAACGAGACAGTTTAATTGAGTATGCAAAACAAACAACCCAACGCCATGTCCGATTTAAGTACATGGCTTTGTTATTTAGAGCAATTACATCCTACAACTATTGATTTGGGTTTAGAACGAGTCAAAACGGTAGCTAAACGCCTAAATTTATTACAACCTGCACCTTATGTTTTTACCGTTGCAGGCACTAATGGCAAAGGCACAACATGCCGAACTCTTGAAATGATATTGCTTGAGGCTAACTTACAAGTTGGCGTTTATAGTTCACCTCATTTATTACGGTTTACAGAACGTGTACGTATTAATAATCAAGAGTCAAGTGAACAAAACACCATAAAAGCCTTTGTAGAAATAGAAAAAGCCAGAGGCGATATATCGCTTACTTATTTTGAATATGCAACATTGGCTGCGCTTTATCAATTTAAACAAGCAAAATTAGATGTTGTTATATTAGAAGTTGGGCTTGGTGGGAGGCTTGATGCTACTAATATTGTTGATGCTGATGTAGCCGTAGTTACCACAATTGGCATTGATCATGTTGATTATTTAGGGGAAACCCGTGAAAGCATAGGACGAGAAAAAGCAGGTATTTTCAAGCCTAAAAGTATTGCTATTGTAGGCGAGCCAGAAATACCTGAATCCATCTTAAATGCAGCTAAATTAGCCAGTTGTCCTATCCATGCGGTCAATGGCGATTGGCACTATCAACAAGTTAGCGAAGATGCTTGGACATTTAAATCACCAATAAAGCAATATGACAATCTACCTATTGCCGATGTTCCTTTAGCTAATGCCGCAACCGCAATTGCTGCCTTAAGTTACTCATCACTTAAAATAACCAAAGAACAAATAACTAAAGGTTTGGCAAAATCTAAATTGATTGGGCGTTTTCAAATTATTCAAAAAAAGCCTCTTGTGATCCTTGATGTCGCACATAACCCACATGCCGCAGGCTATTTAACACAACAATTGGAAAAACTAAAAATGGAATATCCAAGTATTAGTGAAGTTAGATTTGTTGTTGGTATGCTTAAAGATAAAGATATTAAAAGTACGTTGTCCATTTTAAAAGGGGATAAATGGTATTGCGCTTCACTTTATGGTGAGCGAGGTTGTAGCGCAGCAGTATTAAAACAGCACTTATTAAGTAAAGGTGAGCTTAATATATCAACATTTGATACAGTTTCTACTGCTTATCAAACAGCAATTCAAGATGCTAAAGAGGATGATATTATTGTGGTATGTGGCTCATTTCATACGGTATCAGAGGTTTTAGCTGAAACAGAGCATTAAGTGAAATTGAATATGGTGAACAATCAAAAAATTAGCCCCAAAAACCAAAATAAAGTAAGGAATCGCCTTGTAGGTTTTGCTACATTATTGCTTATTATCGCAGCAATTATCCCTTCCATTATAACGGATAAATCCAACTTACGAACTTCGACAACACCTATTTTGCAACCAGAAGTGATTACTCAGCAAAACCGTGAAGTAGAATCCCCAGATGATTTTGATGACAATTTAACCAGTGATAGGTCAAAAGATTCTTATATATCAGACTCAGAGCAAAATCCAAGTTCATTTGTTTCGCCAGATATTGTTGATATCGACACTTCAACAACGATAGCTAATTCTTCAACTTCGCAACAAGAACCTAAACCTTATATGATCCAGCTTACTGCTTTGAAAAATAGGCAAAAAATAGAAGAATTAGTTGCATTATTAAGGTTAAATAATTATAACGTTAGAACAATACCACAAAAGCCTGAACCTGATCAGTTAATTAAGTTACAGGTTGGCCCATATGCTAATAAAAAGCAAGCAGAACAAGTCATTATTAACTTAAGTAATCTAACAAAATTAAAAGGTATGATCGTTGCTAATTAAGTTCTGTTTTATTGGTTGCTATCGTTTTTTTATGTTGTAAACAGTAATTAAAATAAAATATTATTAATATAAAATTGTGAATTATTATGTTGAATTGGATTGATTTTACGATTATCGGAGTGATTGCATTCTCGGCATTGATTAGCATTGTGCGAGGATTTATACGAGAAGCATTATCATTAATTAGTTGGATCTTAGCTTTTTTTATTTCCAGCCGATTTTATATCTATATTACCGATTATTTAACTTATTTTGATAGCGATATAATACGTATTGCAGTAGCTATTGTTCTCCTTTTTATTACTACACTATTGGTTTGTGCGATAGTGTCTTATGTTATTGGTCAATTAGTTCAAAAAACCGGATTATCTGGCACTGATCGCATATTAGGTATCTGTTTTGGTGTGCTACGTGGAGTTTTAGTTGTTGCTGCAATACTCTTTTTAGTTGATACTTTTACACCGTTATCGCAATCACCTTACTGGGTGCAATCGCAGCTAATTCCACATTTTCATTTTATTATTCGTTGGTTTTTTGATTTTATACAGCAGTCTTCTTCTTTTTTAGTACAATAAATCGAGGTAACTATAGCATGTGTGGTGTCGTTGGTATTGTAGGGTATAGTACTGTTAATCAATCGATCTATGATGCATTGACTGTTTTGCAGCATCGAGGGCAAGATGCCGCAGGGATTGTGACTATTGATAATCAAAATCGCTTTCGTTTACGCAAAGCAAATGGCTTAGTTAGAGATGTGTTTCAAGAACATCATATGCAACGGCTGCAAGGTAATTTGGGCATAGGGCATATCCGTTATCCAACAGCAGGTAGTTCCAATCCATCCGAAGCGCAACCATTTTATGTTAATTCACCTTATGGTATTGCTCTTGCCCACAATGGAAATTTAACCAATACTGAACAAATACGCAATAAAGTATTTGAGCTAGCAAGAAGGCATATCAACACGAATTCTGATTCTGAAGTTTTACTCAATATTTTTGCTCACGAACTCGACAAATTCCCAACTTATCCTCTAACCGCAGATAATATTTTTACCGCAATACATCATGTACATAATATTATTAAAGGCGCATATGCTTGTGTTGCGATGATTATTGGTCATGGTCTTGTTGCTTTTCGTGATCCTTATGGGATTCGCCCTTTAGTGATAGGCAAACGTACTCTTGAAAATCAAAAAGTCGAATACATGGTTGCATCTGAAAGCGTCGCATTAGATATTCTTGATTTTGAATTTATGCGCGATGTCGAGCCAGGTGAAGCCATCTATATTACTCAAGATGGCCAATTATATTCTCAACAATGTTCTAACAATCCTCAATATTACCCATGTATTTTCGAATATGTTTATTTTGCAAGACCAGATTCATTAATGAATGGTGTATCGGTTTATCAATCGCGTATTTTGATGGGGCAAAAGCTTGGGCAAAAAATAGCGAGAGAGTGGAAAGATATTGATATTGATGTTGTCATCCCTATCCCCGAAACATCATGCGATGCGGCATTTGAAATAGCACGTATTTTAAACAAACCTTATCGCCAAGGATTTGTTAAAAATCGCTATATTGGTCGCACTTTTATCATGCCAGGACAAAGCACACGTAAATTATCAGTAAGACGAAAACTCAATGCGAATCGTATTGAATTTGAAGGCAAAAATGTACTATTAGTTGACGATTCTGTTGTTCGTGGCACAACCTCAAAGGAAATTCTTGAAATGGTGCGTTCAGTTGGTGCCAAAAAAGTTTATTTAGCATCCGCTGCACCAGAAATTAGACACCCCAATGTTTATGGGATCGATATGCCTGTTGCCAGTGAACTTATTGCCTATAATCGAACGGTTGATGAAATAGCAAAAGATATTGGTGCTGATAAACTTATTTTTCAAGATTTATCTGATTTAATTGATTCAATTACACAGCAAAATCCTAATATTCATCATTTAGAGTGTTCTGTTTTTGATGGAAAATATATTACTGAAGGGATTGATGATAACTATTTGTCATTATTAGAACAAAAAAGAACTGAAAGTAAAAAATCTTCAGAATCTAAAGAGCCTGAAAACTTAGAGATTTATAATGAAGGACAATAAAACAACAATAGCTGTTGTAAAAGAGCAGAAATATTACATAAAGACCTAATCCCAAAATTTAAGTTTTTATTGAAATAGTATTTTTAGCTTATTATTTTTAACATTTTTTATGTCATTCTACGTAAAATATGGGCGTTATTTAATCATTGTTTTTCATAAAGATATAATCAAATGTAATGAAATTAGCAAAAAAATACAAATTAATAAATTGAATTATATAAAGAAATTCTAAACTAATAAAAAAAGATCAAAAAAAGTAATAAAATATTTTGATAAATGACTTTTTTGTAATAGAATTGCAAAACTTAAGTAAGCTTTGTAAAGAAATGTAAAGCACAAAAGAAGAAACCGTGCTCTAAAATATATTAATAAATAATAACATTGATATTTAATAAAGATAAATTGATATTGGCTATAAATTTTATGTTATGGGCATTGTCGGTGGAATATAAGGACTATTAAGATGAGAAAGAATCTTAATTTAACAATTATCTCTGCATTTGTAATTGCCACATTAAGTTGGCAATCTGCTTATGCTACTGATGCTCAGGTATCGCAAGGTCCTGTAGATAGCAATGTGATAATTGAATTAAAAGATGGCTCAAAAGCTCGTGAAATGATTAATAATCAGCAACGTAGTCTTTATCAGATTGCGCTTTTAAGTAGTATCTCTATTTCAGAATTACGTGCGATGAACGCAGGGCGTTTTGATAAAAAAGATGTTGTTAATGTCGGTGAGCGCATTGTTTTGCCTGAAAACTCTCCTTTATTGCCGGCAATTAAAATAAAAGATGACAAAGATGACAAACATGTTAATTTGCCTCAGCTTGGTTCAGATGATAACTATGATGTAAAAAAAGACAAAGATGCACTTTCAACGCAAATTGCTTCAACTTTGCAAACTTTAGCTAGTCAGGATTGGAAGCAAATCACTTCGCCAGACAACGGTGGTTTATCAGGGCATTTAAAAAATAAAGGTAGAGATTACGCCGAAAGTTATGTACGCAATGGAGTTAAAAGCCAAGTTGTTGATCCAGTTCGTAATGCTGTACAGGATTTTTTAGGGCGTTTTGGTACCGCTCAGTTGCAATTTGATCTGAGTGATAAAGGGGAATTTAATAACGTTAACCTAAAATTATTTAGCCCATTATATGATTCTGAAGATACATTAATATTTAGCCAAATATCATTTCAAGAATATGAGCATAAGCGCCGTATAGGTAACTTTGGTATTGGTCAACGTTGGGATGTTGCTGATAAAACATGGTTACTTGGTTATAACGTATTTTTTGATCATGATTTCCAGCGTGATCACAACCGCTTAGGTATTGGTGCTGAAGCGTGGAGTGATTACATGAAATTTGCGGTTAACTATTATCATCCATTATCTGATTGGAAAGATTCTAAGGATTTCGATGATTACTTAGAACGTGCAGCAAGGGGATTTGATGTTCGCTTCCAAGGGTATTTACCACAATATCCGCATTTAGGCGGATCACTGATGTATGAGCAATACTATGGTGATAAAGTAGCTTTATTTGGTAAAGATAATCTACAAAAAGATCCAAGAGCTATTACTGTTGGTCTTGATTATACGCCAGTTCCTCTTTTCACGATTAAAGCTGAACATAAACGTGGTCAAGATAATAAAAAGGCAACTAAAGCAGAATTAACGATGAACTATCGTATAGGCACGCCATTAAAAGATCAATTGGATCCAGATATGGTTCAATCAGCTCGTTCTTTAAAGGGTAGCCGTTATGATTTAGTTGACCGTAATAACTATATTGTTCTTGAATATAAAGAAAAGAAAATGTCTGTCGATCTAGGGCTTGAACAAACGCAATTGATCGAAGGACAAACTTATCCATTAAGTATTAGTGTTCATAATGCTAAGGATTTATCAAGCCTAGTATGGTCTGGTGATATGCTAGAAATTGATGCTGGAGGTGGTTTTTTATGTGCAGCAGCAGGGGCATGTTCTGCTTCTTCATGGCTTAATCCTCCTACTGATACCAATAACTGGCAAATTGTTGCACCAAGTTATGTTGATCAAAATGGTCAACGTCGTCCAGTGAGCACAAATGGTAAATATTCTTTATCGGTATCAGTTACAGATAGTCGTGGTAAATCCGCAACATCTAATGCAGTCAGCTTTGAGGTATTGCCCGATCCAGCAATGCGTAAAGTTGGCGTCTGGGCAGTTGATAGTTCAGGGAATAAAACAACCTTGGCGACTCAAAGAGCTGATGGTTTAAGTAGTTTGACAGTATTGGCAACGCTTGTTAAGCCAAAGGTAGATAACGGTTCAGTCAACTCATTTGATGATGTAGATGGCTTTAGTGATAATGAAATAATGGATCGTATACCGGGAACATTTAATGAATTTTCAGCGTTATGGACTGCAACGAGTAACGGTGAAAAAATAGCTTTAATTAATGGTACATCGGGCGATGTGAACGAGTGTCCAGAACAAAAACCTTGCGTGATTGTTAAATCATTTGAAAAAGTTGCAAAAGGTCAAAAAGTGTCATCTGATGCATCAACAGCTGCGGGTATAGAAGTGATTGGTGACAGTTATACTTTAGATGTGGCTTCAAATATTGAGGGAATAGTTGATTTTTCAATTTCGTTAGATCAATACGGTTTTGGTTCATCATTTAATAAAGCTGCTGTTAATTTTTCTGGCGGTAAATCAGGTTACATTGAAGTTTGGAAGGCAGATGGAACATTAGTTGCTAAAAGTGAAGGGGCTATACTTCAGTTTACCCCAGCAGGACCAAAAGAATGGTTAGTTGGTCATGAATACTATGTTAAAGCGTTTACCACAAACAATACACCAATTGCTGATCCGTTTGTTATTTGGTCATTAGTTGGTTCAAATGATAAAGCTTGTCCTGGTACTCATGCGACTTTATTGGAACATGATGTTATTAGTCATCCTAAAGGACCATGGTTTAACGTTGCTATGGGTAAAGATGCACCTTACAAAATAAGGGGGATAAATGACAGTTATGCAACATCAGGCACTAGTATTCAAGCTGTAGCAGATGCGCCAACCAGTTTATTAGATTTCAGCCCAATTTCGGCACCATCTTCTGCGTGTGCAGGCGATCAAGGATTTAAATTACAAGTAACTGTCTTGTAATAGAACAAGAATTTTGATTACCGAGCCATATCGTTAATCAAAAGGAAACACCAGTAAAAGTGGTGTATTTATATAAATACAACATGTTAATTGATAGAAAAATAGGAAGTTAAACATGAAAAATTTTACAGTAAAAAAAGTTGCGTTAGGCTTGCTTTTGGCTGGCTATGCAGCAAGTAGCGCATTTGCAATAGGTGGGACAACCCAAGCAGTTATCGCCGGTAATGCACCTGTAATGAAAGCTGACGACTCATCAGCAGAGCATACAATGGCGGTCTCTTTCAAACGTGATGGCCGTCTTCTTACTAGCAACGACACGCTTAAAGTTAACGATACAATTCACATTCAAT
Source organism: Gilliamella sp. HK2 (assembly GCF_001690265.1). NCBI lineage: Bacteria > Pseudomonadati > Pseudomonadota > Gammaproteobacteria > Orbales > Orbaceae > Gilliamella > Gilliamella sp. HK2. The sequence goes on along the minus strand of NZ_LZGV01000114.1, from coordinate 45,958 downwards.
ATAAATTGATCGATGCAGATGGTGATACAGATACTTCAGGAATAAAAGACTCCTTAAAAGTTTTTGTTAGAGATACAAATAATCAATGGGTTACTGTACCTGTAACAGCCAGTGCAACGTATAATAATGACGGAGTAGGTGAAATTTCATTCGCTATTACTAACGATTTTGCTGGTAAAACTGAAATTGGTTTTAAAATTTTAGAAAGAACAGATTTTGGTTACCCTCTATCAAACCAATGGATAACTGTAAGTGATATTTTTGCTAGTAATCCTCCAGATGTAACGCCAACTGATCCGACTAACCCGGGTCCAGGTCCAGACAACCCAGGTAACCCAACAGATCCAACAGGTCCTGGTAAGATTGATCCTAATCACCCTGGTCGTGGACCAATTGAATCTGATTCGTATCAAGTCTATATTTACAAGTTAGATGCAGCTGGTAATCTAGAAGAAGCCGTTGATTATGCAACTACAGCGGTTAGTCCTAAATATGGTGAAAAATTTGCGGTAGTAGTGAAGGATACAGCAGATAATGGGGATTATACCTCAAGATATACTTATGAATGGTACGTAACTGGTGCATATGAGGGAGTAAACGCAGCAGATGCAGTTGCTCTATCTGGCGCATATAATAAAGTAGGGGTTAACGATGCTATCTTATTAGGTTCAGATTCTGGAGCTAAGCATAATAGCCTGTACTCAACAGATTATAAGGCTGGTATTCAAGGTTATAAACTTGCAGTTAGAACAAAGTAAGTTAAGCCATGTTGCTATCAAAAACCACTCTTTTGAGTGGTTTTTTTGTTAGTGATGAAGCATTACTTTGTATGCTTTATATTATCTAAGCTTTGTTATAAAATAATTATAATTTGAATTTATTGTTATAATATATGATTATTCCTTGGCAAGACCTCGATCCACAAACATTAACTAATCTAATTGAATATTTTGTATTACGCGAAGGTACTGACTACGGTTTACAAGAAAAATCACTACAAGAAAAGGTTGATGAAGTTAAACTGCAATTAATTAATGGCTCTGTTGCAATTTTTTGGTCGCAATTGCACGAAACAATGGATATTAAGCCAATCAAATAATGGTTAAAATGATTGTTTGTATATAATTTATTGTGTAACTTTGTTATAGTGTTATTGTTGTAAATTAAATGGAGAGGTGGGAATAATGATTGGTAAACAGCAATCGGATACAACGTTAGAATGGTTTTTATCTCATTGCCATATTCATAAATATCCAGCTAAGAGTACTCTTATACATCAAGGCGAAAAAGCAGAAACTCTCTATTACATTTTAAAAGGTTCTGTAGCAGTATTGATTAAGGATGATGAAGGTAATGAAATGATTTTATCTTATTTAAACCAAAATCAATTTTTGGGCGAGTTGGGACTTTTTGAAGAAGGTACTGAGCGAACTGCTTGGGTTAAAGCCAAAACAAGTTGTGAGGTTGCAGAAATTTCGTATAAAAAATTTAAACAGCTTGTTCAAGTCAATCCAGATATTTTAATGCATCTTGCCAGTCAAATGGCAAGTCGATTACAAGTCACATCTGAAAAAGTCAGTAATTTAGCCTTTTTAGACGTTGCTGGGCGTATTGCGCAAACGCTTTTAAACCTTGCTAAACAACCTGATGCTATGACACACCCTGATGGTATGCAAATAAAAATTACACGCCAAGAAATAGGTCAAATTGTTGGTTGTTCGCGTGAGACGGTGGGGCGAATTTTAAAAATGCTTGAAGATCAGCATTTAATCTCAGCTCATGGCAAGACAATTGTTGTTTATGGTACGCGTTGATTGACCAAGATGATATAATTAATACAATGATTAATACAATACGAGATATCGCATGACACAAAAAAGAGGTATTCCAAGTCATGTGGCTATAATTATGGATGGTAATGGTCGTTGGGCTCAGCAACGTAACCAGTTACGCGCTGTTGGTCATCGGGCAGGATTAAAAACGGTACGGAAAATTGTGGCTTACGCGGCAACTTTAAAAGTTAAAGTTCTTACTTTATATGCATTTAGCAGTGAAAACTGGAGGCGCCCACCCAATGAAGTTTCCGCTCTAATTTCCCTTTTTATCTATGCATTAAAACGAGAAATCAAAAGTTTGAATAAAAATAATGTTCGCTTGAATATTATTGGTGATATATCTCGTTTTAGTGATAATTTACAAAATATGATTATTCAAGCGCAAAATTTAACCAAAAACAATTCAGGTTTAGTACTAAATATTGCCGCCAACTATGGTGGGCGTTGGGATATTTTGCAATCGGCAAAAAAAATGGCTACCCAAGTGACTAACGGTGAGATCACTTTAGATGAAGTAACAGAAGATCGTTTTGCTTCAATAATGTGTATGGGAGAATTTCCTGATGTTGATTTAGTTATCCGTACTGGGGGAGAATATCGAATCAGTAATTTTTTGTTATGGCAGATTGCTTATTCTGAACTCTATTTTACCGATACTTTATGGCCTGATTTTAACCAAACTTTATTTGATGAAGCAATCAATGCATTTAATGCCAGAGAGAGACGCTTTGGTGGCATTCGCAATTAAGGATCATTTATGTTAATTCATCGTATACTTGCTGCAGCTGTGCTTATTCCACTTGTCATAGTCGTTCTTTTTTTTGTTCCTTTATCTGTATTTTCTCTAACTATTATTTTGGTCTGTGGATTAGCTGCATGGGAATGGGCTCAGTTTCTTCATATTACTAAAAAACGTTCAAAATTAATATTTGCTCTTTCAATCGTTGTTTTATTAACTATACTTTATTTGATCCCAAATTCAGTTGAATTAAAAATAAAGCTATACACTGTGATTTTATTTTTATCAATTATATGGTGGCTAATTGCTTTGTATTTGGTGGTTAGTTATCCAGATACAACCAAATACTGGAGTGATTCAACGGTTATTCATTCAACTTTTATAAAGCTACTATTTGCTTTTTTTACGATAGTGCCATTTTTTATTGGAATGATTGAACTAAGAGCAATTAACTATATGTCTAATTCTTATACTGGTGCAGTTTGCTTACTTTATGTTTTTGTGTTGGTCTGGGCAACAGATACAGGTGCTTATTTTGCAGGACGCGCATTTGGTAAACGAAAATTAGCTGCAAAAGTTTCTCCAGGTAAGACCATAGAAGGTTTTATTGGTGGTATAAGTGTGGCTATCATAATTAGTATCATTGCTTATATACTTAATTTATTTGATATGACATTTAGTACATTTTTTATTAGCTCTTTATCGGCAATTTTTGTTTCGGTTTTAGGTGATTTAACTGAAAGCATGTTTAAGCGTGAAGCAGGTATAAAAGATAGTGGTCACTTAATTCCAGGTCATGGTGGAATTTTAGATCGTATTGATAGTTTAACTGCTGCTGTTCCTGTTTTTACTACATTATCTTTTTATTTATTATAAATGGAGATTGATTTTGCTGTGGTCACTGTTATTATTTGTTATTACGATTAGTATACTAGTTACTATTCATGAGTTTGGGCATTTTTATGTTGCTCGCTTATGTAAGGTTCAAGTTGAATGTTTTTCAATTGGTTTTGGTAAAAAATTATGGTCACATAAATTTTCAAGTGGAACAGAATTGGTAATTGCTATGATTCCACTTGGTGGTTATGTTAAAATGTTAAATACCAGATCAACAGCATTATCAAGCAATAGCAATAGCAATAGCAATAGCAATAGCAATAGCTTGGCATTTGATCAAAAGAAAATTTGGCAAAGGGCTGCAATTATTTTTGCAGGTCCGTTTGCTAATTTTGTGTTAGCTTTGATAAGCTATTGGATTATTTTTTTAATAGGTGTAAATGTTTATCCTGTTAAAATAAAGGAAGTGATACCTAACACACCTGCTTCCACTATAGCAATTCCAGTTGGTGCTGAATTGAAAACTATTGATAATATCAAAATTGAAACATGGCAAGATGTAAACTTGGCTTTAATCTCTCTAATGGGGAAGACTGATATGTCTTTCACCTATATTGATGGTGCCAATAATAGTGATCAAAAAAAAGAAGTTAAGAAAAGTGTAGATATTAGCAATTGGTATTTTGATATAGAAAAAGACTCAGCTATTACCGCATTTGGTTTTGTTCCTAAAGAGGTGGAAATTTATCCAATTGTGAGTAAAATTGTATCAGGTTCGGCAGCAGAACGTGCAGGTTTGCGTGTTGGCGATAAAATTATTGGTTATAATGATCAGCTATATACAAATTGGCAGGTTTTTTCCAACACGATTAAAAAAGCTCAAACAATGATGTTGAAGGTCAATCGGGAAAACAAAGATATTTATCTTACACTCGTGCCAACCGTTCAAAAAAACGGGGAAGGTGTTGCGGGATTATATCCTACAACTGATGTAAAAGTTGTGCAATATGGTTTTTTCGAAGGGTTTAATAAAGGTATAGCGCAAACGGCGTTAACTACAAAGTTAACTATTCGTTCGCTTTATCAATTAGTAACGGGTGTTATTGGTCTAGAACATATATCTGGCCCAATAACAATAGCAAAAGGCGCAGGGCAAACAGCAAGTTATGGTTTTACTTCTTACTTATATTTTCTAGCCTTTATAAGTATAAGTTTGGGAGTTATCAATCTTGTTCCATTACCTATATTAGACGGGGGACATCTTGTTTTTTTATTACTTGAAAAAATAAGAGGGCGAACCTTATCAAATAAAGCACAAGAGCGTTTTTCTCGTATTGGCTTTTTTTTATTAATGGTAATAATGGGAATTGCACTATTTAATGATATTTTACGGTTGTGATGGAATGAGGGCATAAATATTTACGATGAAAATAAATAAATTACTTATAGCATCTTTGTTGCTTAGTACTACAGCAGTATATAGTCCTAACGCATTTTGTATTGATGATTTTGTGGTAAAAGATATCAAATTTGAAGGTTTACAGCGTGTCACTGTTGGAGCTGCATTACTTGAAATGCCAATCCAAGTTGGTGATTATGTTAATGAAGCGGATTTAGGGCGTATAATTAAATCGCTTTATTCTAGTGGAAACTTTGATAATATTACTATTTCTCGTGATGGTGATCGGTTAATTGTTCATGTTCAAGAACGCCCAACTATTGCTAGTATAAGTTTTTCTGGTAATAAGTCAGTTAAAAATGACATGCTTAAGAAAAATCTAGATAGTTCAGGCATTCGTGAGGGTGAAGCTTTAGATCGCACTATGCTTTCAGGTATTGAAAAAGGCTTAGAAGATTTTTATTACAGTGTTGGTAAATATAATGCTCAAATTAAAGCTGTTGTAACTCCATTATCTCGTAATCGTGTCGATTTAAAATTAGTTGTTGCTGAAGGTAAATCAGCATTAATCGATCAGATCAATATTGTTGGAGCTAAGGCTTTTTCATCAGAAGAACTTATTTCACGTTTTACCTTGCGTGATGAAGTACCTTGGTGGAATATGCTTGGTGATCGTAAATATCAAAAACAAAAATTAGCCTCTGATTTGGATGAGTTACAAAGTTTTTATTTAAATCGTGGTTATGCTCGTTTCAATATTGAGTCAACACAAGTTAGTTTAACGCCAGATAAAAAAGGTATTTACGTTACAATTAATATCCATGAAGGTGAACAGTATAAGCTCTCTAAACTTGAGTTTATGGGTAATTTTGCAAATTATAAAGAAGCAATTGCTAAAATCGCTAACGAAAAAGTAACCGTTGGTGAGCTTTATAATGGTAAAAAAATTACTGAAATTGAGGATAGCATTAAACGTTTACTTGCTAATTTTGGTTATGCATATCCAAAAGTTTCCATTCAGCCAGAAATGGATGATTCAGAACATACGGCTAAATTAGTTGTTCTTGTTGATGTTGGTGAGCGTTTTTATGTTCGCAATATTAAGATAGTAGGAAATACCGTAACAAGCGAAAGTGTAATCCGTCGTGAGCTTCGACAAATGGAAGGAGCTTGGTTAAGTAACGGGTTAGTCGAATTAGGTAAAGAACGTTTAAATCGACTTGGCTTTTTTGATACTGTTGAAGCAAACACCGAGCGTGTGTCTGGTGTTGATGATCAAGTTGATATTATTTATAAAGTTGCTGAACGTAATACGGGTAGTATCAAATTTGGTGTTGGCGTCGGTTCTGATAGCGGTCTTAGCTTCAATGCAGGTATCTCTCAAGATAACTGGTTAGGCACAGGTAATAGTGTCTCATTTGATATTAACACTACTGATACAGATAAAACAGCGTCTGTTTCTATTGTTGATCCTTATTTTACTGTTGATGGTGTAAGTTTAGGCGGTAGCATTTACTATAACACCTATAAAAACGATGATAAAGATGATGAGTCAGAATATGCGAGCAAGACTTGGGGCGCTTCAGCTAATTTAGGTTTCCCTATTAGTGAAAATAATTTTGTTCGTTTTGGTGCCGAATACGCTAATCATAATTTGTCCGATATGCAAGCGCAATATAGTATGTGGCGTTATTTTGACTCCATGGGCGAAAATTTGAAAAATAAAAATTCTATTTCTTTCGATACTAATGATTTATTACTAAGCGCTTATTGGACATATAATTCTTTAGATCGTGGATTCTTCCCAACTGATGGCTTAAAAATGACAGCTAGCGCTAAATTCACTGCGCCATTATTTGATAACCGATTCTATAAACTGGTTTCAGATGCCTCTTACTATTATCCGATTGACAATGACCATAATTGGATATTCTTAACGCGAGCAAGAATTGGCTATGGAGGTGGTTTTGGTGGTAAAGAGTTACCATTTTACGAAAACTTTTATGCTGGAGGAGCATCAGTATTACGTGGTTTTAAATCCAATACTGTTGGTCCTAAAGCAGTATATCTTAATAAAAGTGGTGTGTGTGATAGTTTAGATAATACCTCTGGGTGTACAAAATCAAAAGATGCAGTAGGCGGTAATGCTATAGCTTTTGCTAGTACAGAGCTGATTGTTCCAACCCCATTTGCGGGTGAAAAATATGCTGATAATATTAGGACATCGTTATTTTTTGATGCAGGGACTGTATGGGATACCGAATGGAAACTAAAAGGAAATAATATTCCAGATTATAGTTCTCCATCGGATATTAGAATGTCGGCTGGTATTGCAGTACAATGGATGTCACCATTAGGTCCTTTGGTCTTTTCTTATGCTCAACCACTTAAGAAATATGAGGGTGATTCAGCACAACAGTTCCAATTTAATATAGGGTCTACATGGTAATTCCATGTTATAAATAAAAAACACATAGGTGATTAAAGTGAAGAAAATTATATCTATTCTTGGTGTTAGTTTAGCATTTCTTTTTGCAGGCGTTGCAAATGCGGAAATTAAAATTGGTGTGGTTGATGTTATGTCAGTTTTACAACGTATGCCTCAACGTGAATCGGTCGGTAAGGCGTTGGATAATGAATTTGAAGCAAGAGCCAAATCATTACAAGTCGAAGAAAAGAAAGCTGGTGATGCCGCTGCTCGCCTAAAAAAAGATGGCTTAACTTTGTCTTCTTCTGAAAAAGCTAAACTAAATAAGGTGATTTCTGATTTTGAAAATAAAGCGAAAGCTTTTTCAGCTGATTATCGTAAACGTGAAACAGAAGAAGCAGGCAAATTATTAACTAAAATCCAAGAAGCTGTTAAAGATATTGTTGAGACAGAAAAGTACGATCTTATCTTAAAAGCCGAAGCTACATTATCAGCTTCAGATGCGGTTGATATTTCAGATAAAGTATTGGCAAAGGTTAAAAAATAATGTTTGCTTTTCGTTTAGAGCAACTAGCTAAGCAACTTGATGCTAAATTACACGGTGATGCTGATTTAACTATCACTGGTATTGCATCAATGAAAAGTGCAATGTCAGGTCAAATTACTTTTTTATCTGACAAAAAATTACAAAATAATTTGTTAGAGTGCAAGGCTTCTGCTGTTGTAATGACAGAAGAAAGCCTTAAATTCTGGCATGGTGCAGCTCTGATTGTTAAAGATCCATATCTTGCATATGCAAAATTGGCACAATATCTTGATACTACGCCTGCTCCAGCTAAGGATATCGCTAGCTCAGCAGTGATTGATTCAACAGCTAAATTAGGTTGTAATATATCAATAGGCGCTAACGCAGTTATTGAAAGCGGTGTAGTGTTAGGCGATAATTGCGTTATAGGTGCTGGTAGTTTTGTAGGTAAAAATACCACAATAGGTGCAGGAACAAAATTATGGGCTAATGTTTCTGTTTATCATAATTGTGTTATTGGCGACAATTGCTTAATTCAATCAGGAACTGTAATTGGTGCAGATGGATTTGGTTACGCTAATGATAAAGGTAAGTGGATTAAAATTCCTCAACTAGGTCGAGTTGTTATTGGTAATAACGTTGAAATTGGCGCTTCAACGACAATCGATCGGGGAGCGCTTGATGATACTATTATCGGTAATGGCGTTATTATAGATAATCAATGCCAGATTGCTCATAACGATATTATCGGGGATCATACAGCGGTTGCTGGTGGCGTTATTATGGCAGGGAGCTTAACTATTGGTCGTCATTGCTTAATTGGTGGTGCAAGTGTTATTAATGGGCATATGGAAATATGTGATCAAGTTACCATAACTGGTATGGGTATGGTTATGCGCCCAATTACTGAACCAGGGATTTATTCATCAGGTATTCCATTGCAAGAAAATAAAGTTTGGCGAAAAACGGCTTCATTAGTTTTACATATTGACGAAATGAATAAACGTTTGAAGGCACTTGAGAAGAAACAGTGAAATGTCTCGACGTAAGCGGTTGCGGTCGGTATAATGCACGCCTATTTTTAAATTTTTTAGCTCAGTTATCGTTTTTATATAAATATGGGCAGATAATATTCAATAATTTCGAGGTATAAAGATGCAAGTTTCGGTAGAAACAACACAAGGTTTAGGTCGACGTTTATCAATTATAATTAAAGCTGAAGATATTACGAAAGCGGTTGATAAAGAACTTATTAATACGGCAAAAAAAGTACGTATTGATGGCTTCCGTAAGGGAAAAGTGCCTTTAAAAATTGTTGAACAACGTTATGGTGCTTCTATTTTACAAGATGCATTAAGTGACTTAATGCAACGAAATTTTGTTGAAGCAATTATTCAAGAAAAATTAAATCCGGTTGGTGCTCCAACTTATACACCACAAGAATATAAAAAGGGCGAAGATTATACCTTTACTGTTGAATTTGAAGTTTATCCAGAAGTCAAAGTTGAAAATTTAGATAAAATTGAAGTTGAAAAACCTATTGCTGAAGTAGCTGATGCGGATGTTGAAACTATGATTGAAACCTTACGCAAACAGCAAGGTGTTTGGAAAGAAGCAGATAAAGAAGCTAAAGAGCAGTATCGTGTTACTTTGGATTTTGTTGGTAAAGTTGATGATGCCGAATTTGAAGGTGGTAAGGCTAATGATTTTGCATTAGTATTAGGGCAAGGTCGTATGATTCCTGGTTTTGAAGATGCAATTATAGGGCATAAAGCGGGTGATCAGTTTGAAATTAATGTGACTTTCCCTGACGATTATCATGCTGAAAATCTAAAAGGTAAGCCAGCTGTATTTGCGGCAACACTTAAAAAGGTTGAAGAGCTAGAATTGCCAGAACTTACAGAAGATGTCATTAAACGCTTCGGTATTGCTGATGGCACTATTGAAAGCTTACGATCTGAAGTTCGTAAGAACATGACAAGAGAGCTCAATGCGACAATTCGCAATAAAGTCAAAATTCAAGCTATTGATGGTTTGGTTAAAAATAATGAAATTGATGTGCCTGAGGCATTAGTTGACCGTGAGGTTGATGTATTACGTCAGCAAGCTTTATCTCGTTTTGGTGGTAATGTAAAACCAGGTATGGAATTACCAAAAGAATTATTTGAAGCTGAGGCTAAAAAACGCGTTGTTACTGGTTTGTTGTTTAGCGAAATTATTGAAAGCAATAAATTAACAGCAGATGAATCGCGTGTTCAGGCATTAATTGATGAAATTGCAACTGCATATGAAGATCCAAAAGAAGTTTTAGAATATTATCGTAAAGATAAAAAAGCGATGGATAATATTCGAGCGGTAGCACTAGAAGATCAAGTTGTCGATCTGTTGTTGGCTAGTGCCAAAGTAACAGAAAAGAATTATTCGTTTTCCGAATTAATGAATCAGCAAACAGCTTAACTTACTAGTCTTTTCATTTTATATAAAAAGATCACTATAAAGCCCAAATAAGAATTGTCTGTTTGGGCTATTTTGTTAATTAGGAGATAAAAATGCCTTTAGAATCATATATGGGTGTTGTTCCAATGGTTGTTGAGCAAAGTTCTCGTGGTGAGAGAGCTTATGATATTTACTCACGATTATTAAAAGAGCGAGTTATATTTTTGACTGGGCAAGTTGAAGATAATATGGCAAATCTGATTATCGCTCAAATGTTATTTTTAGAAGCTGAAAATCCTGATAAAGATATCTATTTATATATTAATTCACCTGGTGGTGTCGTTACTGCTGGCATGGCTATTTATGACACAATGCAATTTATAAAACCCGATGTCAGTACAATTTGTTTAGGACAAGCATGTTCAATGGGGTCATTACTTTTAACAGCTGGCACTAAAGGTAAACGTTATTGCTTACCTAATGCCCGTGTAATGATTCACCAACCATTAGGTGGCTTCCAAGGGCAGGCTTCAGATATCCAAATACATGCACAAGAGATTTTACAGGTAAAAAACCGCTTAAATAATATTTTAGCCATGCACACCGGCCAAGATATTAGTGTGATTGAAAAAGATACCGATCGTGATAATTTTATGTCTGCCGATAAAGCAGTTGAATATGGCCTAGTTGATGCCATATTTAGTAAACGATCTTAATATTAGGTAGGTGGTAAAAGTGAATAAGAAAAGTTCAGAAAAATTACTTTATTGCACTTTTTGTAGTAAAAGTGAGCATGAAGTCCGTAAACTTATTGCTGGGCCAGAATCTATTTATATTTGTAACGAATGTATAGGCTTATGCAATGAGATATTAAAAGAAGAAACGAAAAGTTCTCTTTCCTATGAAGAATTTATTAATAAGACACTGCCAACACCACATGAAATCAGAGAGCATCTTGATGAATATGTAATTGGTCAAGAGAAAGCCAAAAAAGTTTTATCTGTCGCTGTCTATAATCATTACAAACGATTACGTAATCATGCGAGTCGCGCTGATGTTGAATTAGGCAAAAGTAATATCTTGCTCATAGGACCTACTGGTAGTGGCAAAACGTTATTAGCTGAAACACTAGCTCGTTTTTTAGATGTGCCTTTTGCCATGGCTGATGCGACAACATTAACTGAAGCTGGTTATGTTGGTGAAGATGTAGAAAATATTATTCAAAAATTATTACAGAATTGTGATTATGATGTTGAAAAAGCCCAGCGGGGTATTATCTATGTTGATGAAATTGATAAAATTTCACGAAAATCAGATAATCCATCTATTACCAGAGATGTATCAGGCGAAGGCGTTCAACAGGCTTTATTGAAGATTATTGAAGGTACTATTGCTTCAGTTCCTCCAAAAGGTGGGCGTAAGCATCCTCAGCAAGAGTTTCTACAAGTTGATACTTCAAAAATTCTATTTATTTGTGGTGGTGCATTTAGTGGATTGGATAAAGTCATCGAAAATCGTGTATCAACTAATACAGGAATAGGTTTTGGTGCTGAGGTTAAAAGTACTAAAAATAAAGTTTCTGAATCGGAACTATTAGCTCAAATCGAGGCTGAAGACTTAGTTAAGTTTGGCTTAATTCCAGAGTTTATTGGAAGATTACCTGTTATTGGTACATTATCTGAATTGGATAAAAATGCCTTAATTAATATACTAACTGAACCTAAAAATGCCCTAACTAAGCAATTTAAAACGTTAATTGAGTTAGATGGTGTAGAGCTTGAGTTTACTAAAGAAGCTCTAGATGCTATTGCTATAAAGGCGATGCAACGAAAAACAGGAGCACGAGGTTTGCGTTCAATTGTGGAAAATATATTATTGGATACAATGTATGACTTACCATCAATGAATACTATTAAAAAAGTGATTGTAGACAAAGATACTGTTGAAAGATCTCAAGCTCCGAAATTAGTACATTGTGAAAGTGATGAACTTTCTGCTTAAAATATAAATTTGCCATCATAAATATGATGGCAAAACATGTAAACTAAGAATTAGTACTAAAGTTGCCAATACTGCTAATAATGTTTCATAACTAGTGTAATTTTAATCAAAAAAGATAGGCTTGAATATCTAAAAACGATCCCAATATTTATCTAATGGGTTTGTACTACTAGAGAGAATAAAATGAATATAAAACGAACTAAACATATAATTATGCCTATTTTACCATTACGTGATGTTGTTGTATTTCCTCATATGGTAATCCCTCTCTTTGTTGGTCGAAGTAAATCAATACGTTGCTTGGAAAGGGCAATGGAAATGGATAAACAAGTCTTTCTTGTAACCCAAAAAGATCCATCTCAAGATGATCCTGCTATAGATGATTTATATGAAGTTGGAACTGTAGCTAATGTTTTACAGCTACTAGAATTACCTGATGGAACAGTGAAGGTTCTTGTTGAAGGTGTTGAACGAGCAAAAATGCTTGATGTAGTTGAGCATGACGACAATGAATTTTTCATTGCTGAGGTTAAACCATTAAGTGAAACAAAAATGGCTTCAGATATAAGTGAGGCTATGATTCGCTTAACTTTATCTAATTTTGATGAGTACTCAAAGTTTAATAAAAAAATAGCTCAGGAAGTGGTTGATTCTATTCGTTTACTTAAAGAGCCATCTCATTTAGCTGATTCTATTGCTGCTACTCTATTTTTAAAAGTTAATCAAAAACAAGAGATTTTAGTAACAGTTAACCTTGCTAAACGTTTTGAATTGCTTATTTCATTGATGGAATCAGAAATTGAATTATTACAAGTTGAAAAAAATATACGGCAACGTGTTAAACAGCAAATGGAAAAAGCTCAAAAAGAGTATTATCTCAATGAGCAAATTAAAGCTATCCATAAAGAATTAGGTGATATAGATAATAAGACTGATGAATACGAAGAGCTAAAAGAAAAAATCACTAAAGCTAAAATGCCAAAAGAGGCTGAGGATAAAGCATTAGCTGAACTTAATAAGTTAAAAATGATGCCAGCAATGTCCGCAGAAGCAACGGTTGTTCGAGGTTATATTGATTGGATGATTCAAGTTCCTTGGTATAAGTGTAGTAAAGTTAGAAAAGATATTGAAGGGGCACAAAAAGTTTTAGATAAAGATCATTATGGACTTGAACGTGTAAAAGATAGAATTTTAGAATATTTAGCAGTTCAAAGTCGCGTTAATAAAGTGAAAGGACCTATTTTATGTTTGGTTGGTCCCCCAGGAGTAGGTAAAACATCACTGGGTCAATCGATAGCTAAAGCAACAGGACGTCAGTATATTCGTATGGCATTAGGTGGCGTGCGCGATGAGGCTGAGATTCGAGGGCATAGACGCACTTACATTGGTTCGATGCCAGGTAAATTGATTCAACGTATGGCAAAAGTGGGGGTTAAAAATCCATTATTTTTACTAGATGAAATTGATAAGATGGCAACTGATATGCGTGGTGATCCTGCATCAGCATTATTAGAAGTGCTTGATCCAGAACAAAATAATGCATTTAGTGACCATTATTTGGAAGTTGATTACGATTTATCCGATGTAATGTTTGTTGCAACTGCTAATTCTATGAATATTCCAGCGCCATTATTGGATAGAATGGAAGTTATTCGCCTTTCTGGTTATACGGAGGACGAGAAGCTGAATATTGCTAAGCAACATTTGATCGCTAAGCAGATAGAAAACAATGGCTTAAAATCAAGAGAAATTAGTATTGATGACTCAGCCATTATTGGAATTATTCGTTATTATACGCGCGAAGCAGGCGTTCGAGGCTTAGAAAGAGAGATTGCAAAAATTTGCCGTAAAGTTGTTAAAAAATTGGCGTTAGACAGCAAATTGAAGAAAGTAACTGTGACACAGAATAACTTAAAAGATTTCTTGGGGATACAGCGTTTCGATTATGGTAAAACGGATAATGAGAACCGAATCGGTCAGGTTATTGGTCTTGCATGGACAGAAGTAGGTGGTGACTTACTTACTATTGAATCAGTAAGTGTAATAGGTAAGGGAAAATTAACTTATACAGGCTCATTAGGCGATGTTATGCAAGAGTCAATACAAACAGCCTTGACAGTTGTTCGATCTCGTGCAGAAAAATTGGGTATTAATAGTGATTTTTATGAAAAGCGAGACATCCATGTACATGTGCCAGATGGTGCAACTCCCAAAGATGGACCAAGTGCGGGTATAGCTATGTGTACCTCATTAATTTCAACATTAACAGGCAACCCTGTTTGTTCGGATGTTGCGATGACGGGTGAAATAACATTACGTGGAGAGGTATTACCTATTGGGGGACTAAAAGAGAAGTTATTAGCTGCTCACCGAGGCGGGATTAAAACGGTATTGATTCCAATGGATAATGTTAAAGATTTGGAAGAAATCCCTGATAATGTGAAATCTGAAATTGATATACGCCCAGTAAAATGGATTGATGAAGTGCTCACAATTGCGCTAAAAAATAATCCATTAGGTATAGAGCCAATAGATAAAAAAGTCACATTGAAGCAACCAGCGAAAAAAGCTATAAAGAAAGTAAAAAATAATGTTGGGAATTCTGTTAGATTAAATTAATCTATCTTATAATTTAAAAAAAGATCAACTTTATGTTGATCTTTTTTTTGAGGCTTAACATTCTGGCAATAGCCAATTTAGTTAAATGTGCTATACTTTCAAAATTCAACATTAGGTATATGGAGAATCGCAAGAAATGATGGAAACAATCCGAACAGCAGCAAATAATATTTTTGTTAAGATTATTTTTGCAATAATTATTTTATGTTTTATTTTCACAGGCGTCGGATTTTTGGGCTTTAGCGGTGGTAATAGCCCACGAGATCAGCAGCTGTACATAGCAAAAGTTGATGGTGAGGGTATTAGCAGAGCTGAATTTGAAGCCCAAGCAAGAGCTTTAACAGCAAAGGCTGGCGGTGATAGTTCTTTTATTAAGCAGATACGCCGTAATGTATTATCTCATCAAATTGATAATTATTTAGCTTATAAGTTTTCGCAAAGTATTGGTGTAGCTATTAGTAATGATCAGATTAAAAAGTTTATTAAGAAACAAAGAGACTTTTTCAAAAATGGTAAATTTGATAATCAAACTTATTTAAATCTTCTTGCTGAAAATCATTTCACTCCAGATAGTTATGCCGAAATTATAAGAACCGTATTACAACAACAACAAACTGTTAATGCTATAGTAAATAGTGGCTTTGTTTTGCCAAATGACTCCGAAATAGGCTCACTCAAAAATCAAACTAGAAATGTATACGCTACTTTAGTTGATACTTCTATAGGTGGTATTGATGAATTAAATGTTACGTTAGATGATGAACAAAAATATTATGATGAACATCCCAAAGAGTTTTTTAAAAGTGAACGAGTAAAAGTTAAATATATCGTGGCTTCTGAAGACTTAATAAGAAAAACAATTGTTGTTACTGAAAGTGATTTAAGAAATGAATATGATAAAAACATTAAAAATTATTCATATCCAGCAAAGAAAGCTTACAGTATAATTTTTGTAACCGATAAAGAACAAGCTAATAAAATTGCTAAAGAACTTTCTTCTGGAGCTGATTTCGAAAAGATGGTTAAAACAAACCAACAAGATAATCATACCTCTCCATATGGTGAGAACAGTTTTTTGGGCTGGTTTGCTGATGATGATTCTTTACCTAAATTTCTTAAAGATGCTAAGTTGAATAAAGTAGGTAAAACTTCCTTGCCAATCGCTGTGGATGATGGGTATGTGATAGTAAAATTGGATGGTATGCAATCTAAAAAATTTATGGATTATGATTATGCAAAATATCAAATTGATTCAAAGTTAACTAAGCAAAAAATACAACAAGCTTTAGAAAAGCAAGAAAAAATGATTAATGCTGCTTTGAAAAAATCTCCTAAGAACATTGAAGAACTTGCTGAAAAAGTTGGTCTTGAAGTAAGAACTTCGGATTGGATCACTTTCAATGATAAGTTTTCGATTGCTTCTCATCCTGAAGTGAGAGATGTCATTTTTAGTGACGAAATGATTGTTGATGAGAAAGCAACTAATAAAATTTCTGATTTAATAACAGCAGATAGAAATTATGGAAAGTATGATTTTGTTGTACAAACAGTTGATTATCGCCCTGAAGGCATTGCCCCTTTTGATGAAGTTAAAGATGAAATCCATAAAAAGCTTTTTGCAGAAATGGCTAAAAAACAATTTAAATCAAATATTGATAATGCATTGGTTCAACTAAATGAAAAAGGAAGTGCTAAAAACGTACAGTTTGCAAAAAAATATACGTTGAATCGAAATTCAACCGAAATTGATCAAAACGTTGTTAATATGGTTTTTAATTTACACCCTTTAGCATCAGGAAAACCTGTTTATGGTGCGGAACTTTTGGATGATAAAACAGCGTATATTGTTGCGCTAACTAAGGTAGATACACCAAAAGAATACAAAGATATTTCTTCAGAACTATTACCTATATTACTTAATGATATGCATTATTATCTTGCCACAGATATACGTTCTAAGGCTAAGATAGAAATTATGCCTGATGCAAATTTGTGATTTAACCTCCAAAATAGTAGAAATAATAGCAAAAATGGAAAGTCACCTAGGTGGCTTTTCTCATTTTTATTATTCATGAAATTTTTTCATTTGATTAAGTGAGATAGTTGTAAAGCAAATTTATTTGCGTAACTATTTTAAGAGGTTAATCAAATGAAAGTATTTCCATTATTATGTATTATGTTATCAAGCTTTATTTTTTCAAACACAAGTTTTGCCGATTCGGCTTCTACAACACCAGAGCCAATAAAACAGGAACAAAAACAAATTGTTCAAGTAAATATAAATACTGCAACAGCAGAAGAGCTATCAAAAATGTTGAGTGGAATTGGCCCGAATAAAGCTCAGAAGATTATAGAATATCGAGAAAAATTTGGGCCTTTTGTTTCAGTTGAGCAGTTAAAAGAAGTTTCAGGTATCGGACAGGCAACACTGGACAAAAATGCTGGTAAAATAACATTATAATTTATTATTTCCACCAATTGGTATTGGTGGAAATAATATTACGTTAATTATCGATAGGATCTACATCAATACTCCATCTCAATTTTGATGTTTCACTCCATTTAGCGATTGTTATTAATAATTGATCTAATATTTGTTGTAATTGTTGTCTATTTGTATGCTGAAGGAGTAATTGCCAACGATGGTAACCTGCTTTCTTCGGTTGGCTAGCTGGCATTGGTCCAAGTTGCCATAAAGCAGGCCCATAATGTACTTTTAACCAATCATGAATATGCTGTAAAAATGCAGGAGCATAATGGTTATTCCGATCTGCAGCACGAATTAATGCTTGGTAACTAAATGGCGGTAATTGTGTTTGTTGCCGCTCTTGCAGTGTTAGTTTAGCAAATTGTTGATAGCCTTTAGTCAGTAAAATGTTCAACAAAGGGTGATCTGGATGATGAGTTTGTAAAATAACTTCCCCCGCTTTTGCTTCACGACCAGCTCTTCCTGATACTTGAGTATAAATTTGAGCAAATCGTTCAGTTGCACGAAAATCGCTTGAAAATAAAGCGCCGTCGACATCAATAATTCCAACTAAAGTAACATCAGGAAAATGATGCCCTTTAGCCAAAATTTGTGTACCAACTAAAATATGTGCACCACCTTGTTGGATCGTTTGTAGATAGGTATCTAATGAACCTTTTTTACTAACTGTATCGCGATCAATACGGCTGATCTTGATGTAAGGAAAAAGCACTTCAAGTTGTTGTTCAAGTTGTTCCGTTCCAAACCCAATTGGCATTAAATGTGTAGAGCCACATTTTGGACACTGTTTCGGCACTGTTCTTGGCGTATCGCAATAGTGGCAAATTAGTTTTTTTTGTTTTTGATGAAATGTGTAAGGCCTATCACAACGGGGGCATTCGGCAATCCAACCGCAATCATGGCATATCAATAGTGGTGAAAATCCTCGACGATTTAAAAATAACATTACCTGATTATTGTTAGACAAATGTTTTTTTATTTGTTCAATTAAAGGTTGAGATAAGCCAGAAGTAAGCACTAACCCACGTATATCCAAAATTGATTGTTTAGCTAGTGTTGCATTACCTGCTCTTTCCGTTAATGGCAATAAATGGTATTTTTTGTTTTGCGCATTATTAAGTGTTTCAAGAGATGGGGTTGCTGAACCTAAAATAATTGGAATATTATTAAATTTAGCGCGAATAATTGCTAAATCTCGCGCATGATAACGCCAGCCTTCTTGCTGTTTATAGGAATTATCATGTTCTTCATCAATAATAATCATTCCTAGGTTTTTAAATGGGGTAAAAAGCGATGAACGAGTACCAACAACAATAGCATTTTCTCCATGTTTGCTTCTTAACCAAACGTTAAGCCTTTGCTTATCTGTTAATCCTGAGTGTAAAATATCAATAGGTGCATTAAAGCGTTGTTTAAAACGTTTTATTGTTTGTGGTGTTAAGCCAATTTCAGGAACTAATACTAACGCTTGTTTCCCTGCTGCTAAAATAGTCGATAGCACATTTAGATACACTTCAGTCTTACCTGATCCAGTCACTCCTTGTAGCAAAAATACCTTAAATTGGTTATTTTCCTCATTCACTGCATTTATAGCATGGGTCTGTTCTTTATTTAGTTGAATAGAGCTAGCATTAGTTGAAAAATTTGTTTGCCATTGAATATTACTAGGCAGATAGGTGACTTGTTCTATAAGTTGTTTCTTTTGTAATTCGTTATACGTGGCACTACTTACATTCGTGTCAGGTATAGTATTATTTCTAAATGAAGATAATAATAACTTTTGTTTTGGAGCACGAGATAGCAATTGCAGATCTATATGTTTTCCTAATGCTGTTAATTGCCATCGTTTTGCCTCATCTTTGACTGCTTGGTGCCCTTGCCTGAGTAAAATAGGCATAGCATGGAATAAAACTTCACCAATAGGATAATGGTAATAACTAGCCGCCCACTCTAATAATTGCCAGATAGAAGGGGGAAAAACAGGCTCTGTATCAATAACTGTCGTAATTGATTTTAAGTTTTTTATATCAAACTCAGTTTTTTCATCAATACTAACAATAATTCCTATTATGTTACGTTTGCCAAAAGGCACTTTCACCCGCATTCCAATCTGAACAGGTTTCGCCAATTGGTAATCAAACAGTTGGTAAAGTGGTACAGGCAAGGCTATATGAGCAATAAGCATCAAAAATCACAAATGTTACGATTAATATAAAGCTATATTGTACGCAGTTTTTACTTAACCCGCAAAAGCTATCAAAGGCAATTTATTATTACAGAAAAATTTGTTTGTTCACCGAGATATATTAGTTGGTAAACTAATATGCAATAGTGGTAACTATTCGTAAAATTTGCTATCTTGGCTATAGTTAATGAGAATAAATTGTAAAGGATAAAATAATGCTCAAATCATTTTCGCATATTAATCAACATGGTGATGCTCATATGGTTGATGTTTCAGATAAGCAGATAACAATGCGAGAAGCAAGTGCTGAGTCATTGGTTTTAATGAAAACTGAAACACTGAATATGATTATTGATGGTAAACATCATAAAGGAGATGTTTTTGCAACGGCAAGAATTGCTGGTATTCAAGCGGCTAAAAAAACATGGGAGCTTATCCCGCTTTGCCACCCGCTTTTTTTGAGTAAAATTGAAATTAAAATCGAACCAGATCGAATAAACAATTGTGTTAAGATTCAATCTTTTTGTCGATTAAATGGGCAAACCGGTGTCGAAATGGAAGCAATGGTTGCAGCCTCTGTCGCTGCTTTAACTATTTATGACATGTGTAAAGCTGTACAAAAAGATATAGTGATTTCTCAGGTGCGCTTGCTGACCAAAAGTGGTGGTAAGTCGGGTGATTTTATAGCCTAAAAAGTTAGTAGAGATAAGATGAATAAAGTTATTTTTTTTGCACAAATTAGAGAATTAGTGGGAACTACGTGTGTTATGTTAGATGCTAATGAACTTTCAGTTTCTCATCTTATTGAGCAGTTAAGTCAACGCGGTGATCGGTGGCTATTGGCTTTTACGGAAAGTGCTGTTTTATGTGCAGTAAATCAAACTTTGGTTGATCTTGATTATATTATTCAAGAAAACGATGAAATTGCATTCTTTCCACCTGTAACAGGAGGATAGCATTATGGATCTTATCAAAGTTAATAACGACCCTATTGATGTTAATCAGCTTAATGATTGGCTTTCTCAATTACCGCAAGATGGAGCTATTGTCACTTTTATGGGCAAAGTTCGTAGTCTTGAAAAGCAAACGATAAGCCTATTTTTAGAACATTATGCAGGTATGACAGAAAGAGTGCTAGCTAATATCGCAGCTCAAGCAAGAGAACGTTGGCAATTAAGCCGAATAGCAATAATTCATCGGGTGGGTGAAATTAATGCCAATGAGCAAATTGTTTTTGTGGGCGCGAGTAGTGCACATCGCTCAGATGCATTTGCTGCCACAGAGTTTATTATAGATATATTAAAGAGCGAAGCGCCTTTTTGGAAGAAAGAAAGAACACCTAACGGGCAAAATTGGGTAGAAGCTAAAAAAACAGATAAAGAGGCATTGAAAAAATGGCTTTAGATATAATTTAGGTTATAATGATACAAAGTTATATCATTCTTTTTAATGAGAGGTTATTAATGAAAAATTATTCGCCTAATGGTTCAATCATTGAACAAACAGGTAGCCGTATTCAAACATATATGAGCCATGTCTATGGTTGGATGACAGTTGGATTGTTATTAACAGCTTTGGTGGCTTGGTATGCATCTAGTAATGTTGAGCTTTTGAACTTATTATACCAAGGCATGTGGGTATTGTTGATTGCTGAGATTGGATTAGTTTTTGTCATTTCTGGCTTAATTAATCGACTTTCTGGGGCTGTTGCGACAACGTTATTTATGCTTTATTCAGTTTTAAATGGTTGTACGTTCTCAATTTACTTTATTGTTTATACATCATCTTCGATAGCAAGCGTATTTTTTATTACAGCTGGTATGTTTGCTGCTTTGGCTTTTTACGGTTATACCACTAAACGAGATCTATCAGGATTTGGACGTTTCTTGTTTATGGGGTTAATTGGTATTGTCATTGCTTCAATAGTAAATATCTTTATGCATAGTCAGCCATTAATGTGGGCAATTACTTATATAGGTGTATTTGTTTTTGCTGGGTTAACGGCTTATGATACACAAAAACTTAAAGAGTTAGGCGATCAATTATCACAAGATGACCCCAATATGTTTAGACGATTTGTTATTTTAGGAGCATTAACGCTTTATCTCGATTTCATTAACTTATTTATTATGTTATTGAGAATCTTTGCCGATCGTCGATAATTTTTTTATTCCAATTAAGTGAAAAGGGCTCCTAAAGTGAGCCCTTTTTGTTAATATTTTATGAGAAATTTATTTAGCAGTGCTAGTTTGTTAAAAAGTTTCAAGAAAGAACCACTTTTAAGTATAAAATGCTGTAATATTCATATAATATAAAGTGAACTTCTTGATAACAAATACTATGAAAAAATTATACCCCTTTGTTCTAATTAATATCTTTATTTCATCAATAATAGCAATTCGATTCTTTCTTGTTCCTGGGGGCTCATTTCATTGGCTAGGGATGGTATTTTCAATATTTGCGGTATTGGGGCATTTCTTCTCTGCCTACTTGCTACTTTTAATTATTTGTACTCCTCTGCTTTTACTTAAGCAATTTATTCGTAATATCATTCTTGCTATTTTATTTAGTTTTTTCCAAATTGGATTATATATTGATACGATTGTTTTTGAACAATACCGGTTTCATATAAATCAATCTGTTTTATCGATGGTTTTTTCTGGTCAGATTGTTGATTTTTCAATGTTGACTTACCTTTTAATGCTTGTGCTTATTGTTATTTCATTTTGTGCAGAGTATTTCATTCTTTATTTTGTTAATAATAAGTTGGTTTTATCGCAAAAAAAATCAAGAATTATCTTACTATCAACAATATTTCTTTTTAGTTCATTTTTGATTAGTCATGTAGTGCATATGATCGCATTTTATTATGCTTATTCGCCTATTATGGCAGTAAAAGAATATATTCCACTTTATCGCCCATTTACATCAAAAAAAATTATGAGTTTTTTTGATGAAAAAGGGCAAAGAAAAGTTGTGTATAATAAGGACAATAGTAATGCCAGTGTTTATTATCCAAAAAATCCACTGGTGATTAATCCAGATAATAATAAACCTAAAAATATTATGTTTATTGTTTTAGATTCTTGGCGATATGATACATTTAGTGAAGAAATTTCTCCTAATACATTTCGTTTTGTTAAGCAAAATAATGGTGTAATTTTTGATAACCATTATTCAACGGGTAATGCAACACGTACTGGTATTTTTGGATTGTTTTATGGTATTCCTGGTACCTATTGGGATGCGTTTTTACGAAATAGTATTCCTTCACTATTTATTACTACATTACAGAAAGAAAATTATAATATTGGCATCTTTACGTCAGCTAAAGTTTCTGCTCCTGAGTTTGATCGAACCGTATTTGTCACTATCAAAAATTTAAGAATCAGTAGTAAAGATGGTTCGGCATCAAGTCGAGATAAGCAAATCACAGACGATTGGCTGGCATGGTATAAAACACGAGATGCTTCTAAACCAACATTTTCATTTTTATTTTATGATGCTCCTCACGCTTATGATTTCGCTGCCGATTCATTGGTAAAATTTAAACCTATTGGTGATTTAAATTATATGACATTGAATAATGACACCGATCCTTTGCCAATTTTTAATCGCTATAAGCAAAGTGTTTATTATGACGATTCTTTATTGCAAAATGTCTACGATGAACTAGTTAAATCAAACTCATTAGAAGACACAATAGTAGTCATTACTGGCGATCATTCTCAAGAGATGAATGATAATAAATTAGGATTTTGGGGGCATAATGGTAATTATACGGATGCGCAAACAAAAGTCCCTTTTATTATCATTGGAGGAAAAGAGTTAGAAAAAATCAAAGGTAATAGCAGAAAACTAACTAGTCATGAAGATGTTGTTCCAACCTTAATGAAACACTATTTATATGTGAAAAATGATATAAGTGATTATTCGACAGGTTATGATTTATTTAGCTCCATCGTCGATCGTAACTGGCTTTTAATGTCAAATTATAGTTCTTATGCGGTAAAGACATCTAGTAATATCTATCTTGTGAATCGATTAGGTATTAGTCATCATATGGATTTACATAATCGTGAAATTAATGAAACACCGAATTATCAATACATTTATGAGGCTATGAATCATATGCGCTATTTTTTTCAACCAGAGAAAAATAGTTTAAGCAATAAATTAGATTAAATTAGAGGAAATATCCGCCATTAGGCGGATAAATTATTACTAACGCACATCGGCGCAATTCAAGCAGTAAATATATCGATTTTGAGAGTCGTGAAACTTACTCCATAAAGAAACCTGCTGTTTAAGTTGTTTTGCTTCAGGTAGTTGTTCAAAAACTATTTCAGCAGTTGATTGAGGCAACATTGCTATCATATTTGAATAAAATGCATTAAACCAATTTCCATTTGGTTTTTGCCAGTCAATTTCGTAATCGGTTATATGAGCCAATGTTGCAGCCGTTTCAATGGCGTCATCGAAGTCGCCTAATTTATCAACAAGCCCAATTTTGTTTGCCTCTGAGCCTAACCAAACTTGGCCTTGTCCTATTTTATCAACTTGCTCAGTCGTCATATTCCTTGCTTTTGCTACTAAAGAAATAAATGTTTGATAGCCATTGTCGATATTCATTTGAATTAGTTGATTCATTTCGGTAGGTAGTTCTTGCGTTGAGCTATTTCCCGCTAACGGTGAGGTAGCTACTCCATCACTGTAAACACCAATATGAGATAATGACTTTTCAAATGTTGGAATAATACCGAAGATACCAATAGAGCCTGTAATGGTATTTGGGCTTGCAATAATGTAATCAGATGCGGTTGATATCCAATATCCACCTGATGCAGCCATTCCGCCCATAGAGACGACAACAGGAATTTTATAGCTACGTAACGCATCCAATTCACTACGGATTGCTTCTGATGCATCTACGCTGCCTCCAGGGCTATTTACTCGTAATATTACTGCTTGTATGTTATGTTTAGTTAAGTTTTTACGAATATTTCTTAATTGTTCTACAATGTCTTGACTACCAGCAATATTACTACTGTTTTCTCCATCGCTAATAGTACCGTTGACAAAAACAACTGCAATAAGTGGCTTGTTATCATTATCTAACTCTTTATCTTTTGATTTAAGTTGATAATCATAAATGCTTAATTGATGTTTCTGAGTCAATTCGGACTCAAACTGGTAGTTAGATGCAATGACATCAACTAATCCATTAGATATAGCATATTGAGCCATGTTTCCATTCGCTACTTTTAAATTAGCTAACATAGTATCTGGTGCTGGAACCAATTGTGTGTTAGCTTTTTTTCGTTGCGTTGATATATCGTCAAGATAGTTATTCCACATAAGTGTTAGCCAACGAGTCGTATTGCTTTTTGCTTCTTCAGACATATCATTACGAATGAATGGCTCGATAGCAGACTTATAAGTACCCACTCTAAAAACGTGTGTGTTGATTTTTAAATTATCAAGTAGGGTTTTATAGTATAGGTTGTTGGCTGCTAATCCATATACATTAACGGCTCCAATAGGTGTCAAATAGATTTTATCTGCATAGCTTGCTAAATAATATTGGCTTTGATTAAAGCTCGAACCAAAAGCGTAAATTGGTTTATTAGCTTCGCTAAATTTAGTCAAATATTTACCCATATATTGAAGAGCGCTCATGTCTGCACCAACAAAATTATCTAATTTTAGGACCATACTGGTAATCTTTGGGTCATTGGCCGCTTGAGCTATTTTTTGCGTCAATTCGAATAAACTATTTTCACGGGAGGTATTTATTTTTTTACCGTAAATTTTATTTTGTAAGGCGTAAATTTCATCACTATAGAGTGTGTTATCAACAATAATCCCTTCAATATCCAAAACCAAAGTTCCATATTGTGGGACAATTTCTTGTTTTTGTGTTTCTTTGATTAATGTGATAACACTAAAAATTAAAATAATAATTATTAGAAATATTAGATTAAGAAATATTTCTCTAATAAAGTTAATTATTTTCCATATTGATTTAATGACAGATAAAGTAGACATAATAATTGGTCCTTTTTAATAGTAACTTTAGCTTTTTGTTTCAATATTACGTTTCTTGAAATATTTTTTATCTTCAAATCGTAAGCATGTTAACTTTCCTCCCCAACAACATCCTGTATCAAGTGCGTAAATGGTTTCAGGTGTGCCTTTTCCGTTTAACGCTGCCCAATGCCCAAAAACAATACTATATTCTTTTGGAATTTTACTTGATAATAAGAACCAAGGTTTAAGTTTTGAAGGTGCTTGCTCGGGCGACTTTTTACAATAAAAATCTAAGCGACCATCCTCATAGCAAAAACGCATGCGAGTTAATGCGTTAGCAATATAGCGCAGTCTATCTAAACCTTTTAGTTCAGGCGACCATTCATCAGGAAAGTTACCATACATTTTATCAAGGAATAAGGCATAAGAGTCACTAGATAACATAATGTTCAAGTCATTTGCACATTTTTTTAGTGTTTCAAGATCCCATTGTGGTGAAATACCAGCATGGGTCATAATTAGTTTTAGTGACTCGTCAATTTGAACCAATGGTTGTTTACGTAGCCAATTCATTAATTCATCAAAATCAGGCGCATTGATTACGCATTCAAGATTATCTTTCTTTTTAGAAACAGTAACACCTGCATAAATTGATAATAAATGTAAGTCATGATTACCTAATACTAATCGAATTTGATTGGCATTATGTTTAACAAACCTTAGGACATCTAATGATTTTGGCCCTCTGGCAACTAGATCACCGGTTAGCCATAGCGTGTCTGATGATGAAAATTTTGCTTTTTCAAGTACTCGCATAAATTCATCATAACACCCATGAATATCGCCAATAAGTAAGTTTGCCATATAGTTAACACCATGAGTTTGCAAGTTGGCAGTATTGCTGTACTGTTAAGTTTTCTGCACGTAAACTTGGATCAATATTTAAATCCTCTAGCTGTTCAGCAGTAAACATGTTGCTTAAACTGTTACGAATAGTTTTACGTCGTTGATTAAATGCTTCCATCGTAATACGAGAAAGTATTTTTATATCATTAACAATATAAGGCTTTTCTTTATAAGGAATTAATTTAACAACAGCTGAATCAACCTTTGGTGCTGGCTTAAATGATGTTGGTGGAACTTCGAGAACAGGTATGATCTGACAATAATATTGAGCCATGACGCTCAATCTACCATAATCTTTACTATTAGGAGCAGCAACTAAGCGAGTTACTACTTCTTTTTGTAGCATAAAATGCATATCAGTAATGATATTTGCATATTCGAATAAATGAAACATTAAAGGTGTTGAAATATTATAAGGTAAGTTTCCAAATACTCTTAATGGTTTGTCTAATTGCTCAGCTAGTTGATTAAAGTCAAAGGTCAGTGCATCTTGTTCAATGACAGTTAGTTTATTTTTCAATAGTGGGTTTTCCACTAATCTGTTGGCTAAATCTCTGTCGATCTCTATAACGGTCAAATGATCAACACATTGACTTATCGGTACAGTTAATGCTGCAAGGCCAGGGCCTATTTCGACTAGAGCCTGCTCTTTTTTGGGCTGTATAGCGGCAACTATATTTTCGATAATATAATTATCATGTAAAAAGTTTTGCCCAAATCGCTTGCGGGCAAAATGCCCTTGATGAACACGGCTATTCATGTTTATCTTCACCTGTAATTTTAATATAGGCATCACCTTTTATTTCTTGAATCCACACTTGGGCCTCTTCAACAAATTTACGATTAAAAATAAGTTGATAAGCTTGTGCCTTTTCCATGGCATTCTTCCCATCAATCCGCCTTGTATCGATTAATTCGATTAAATGCCAACCATAAGATGATTTTATTGGTAGACTTATTTCCCCTTTTTTTAATTGAGCTAGTGCATTTCTAAAACCGCTATCATAAATCTCAGGACGGTTCCAACCTAAGTTTCCCCCTTTACTCGCTGTACCTGTATCCTCAGAATTAGCTTTAGCAGCTGCTTCAAAAGTTGTTGCACCACTAGTAATTGATTTACGAATATCAGTAAGTTTTTGTTTTGCATTTTGGTCTGTGACTAACACATTTGTTTTAATCAAAATATGACGAGCATTTACTTCTTGAACTGTAATTGTTTTTGGTGCTTCTGAACGTGTATCATCAACTTTTAAAATATGCAGACCCACGCCAGAGCGGATAGGGCCAATAATACTGCCTTTTGCTGCACGTATTAAGCGTTCTTCAAAAATAGTCGGTA
Source organism: Gilliamella sp. HK2 (assembly GCF_001690265.1). Classification (NCBI taxonomy): domain Bacteria; kingdom Pseudomonadati; phylum Pseudomonadota; class Gammaproteobacteria; order Orbales; family Orbaceae; genus Gilliamella; species Gilliamella sp. HK2. Next base: position 18,190 of record NZ_LZGV01000114.1, on the reverse strand, counting down.
ACTCATTAAGTTTACGCCAACCCATACTACCACCTTTTAAAGCAAGATCATCGTTTGAATATGAAGTGGCTAATTTAGCAAAATTTTCCCCTTTTTGAGCTCGATTAATAATATCCCGTGCTTTATTTGTTGCATTATCTATTTGTTGTTTTGATGCTCTTTCTGGAATAGAAATCAAAATATGGCTAATTTTTACATCAATATTATTAGTTGGTTGACGAGCAATGTTTTTAGCTAAGTTATCAACTTCTTTTTCTGAAACTTTGATTCTTGGTCTTACTTCATGCATTCGTGTTTCTTCAATCAACATGTCATTATGGATTCTTTCACGATACGCTCCATAGCTGATCCCCATTGTTGACAACTTGCTTCGAAGCTGATCGATAGTCATGCCATTTTGGGCAGCGATTCTGTTAATAGCACTAGTTACCTCGTCATCGCTAACAGTGATTTTAGATTTAGCTGCTTTTTGTAAAATTAGGTTTTCAATAATTAGACGATCAATGATTTGTTGTCTGAGCACCTTATCATTGGGTAAGTTTCTAGAATCGGTACTAGCTTTAATTGTTTTTAACATGTCATTAACGTCACTTTCTAAAATAACGTTGTTATTTACAATTGCAGCAACTTGCTCTACAACTTTAGGTGCAGCATTGGCAGATAATGGTGTTAAAACACCTAAACTTACGCTTAGGTTTAAAGCGATAAATAGTTTTAATAATTTCATCTTCACTCAACTTATTTTGTTGTTGCAGCATTCACTGCTTGCAATAAATTTATTGGTTATCTATCATTTTTACAGAAATATCTTATTCAAATGTTGTTGTATATGGTAGTTTTCCGAAATTTAGCATTTTGGCTTTGGTGTCTCGATTGTTGCCTAATCCTTGCAATTCGAAATTAATAGACAATTTATTTTCATATTTGCTTCTACGAGAAGTATTGTTCCAATCTGTTAATTTTCTACCATACTGTATTGTTGTTCCCCAACAACAATCACTATAATGTAATCCGACAAAACCATCTGCGGATTGCCCTAATTTTACATCATAATAATACGATCCAACAGCGCTGACTGTTTGTGATAATGGCCACGCTGTCATCACTCCTGCTTGGGAGATGTCTTGTTTGTAACCTCTATAAGCAGAATTTTTATCAACAGTATCAATATAGTTACGATTTGCGTAGCGATAAGATAATTGTGCTAACTTATCTGCAGAAGGTCGATATTCAAATGTCGCATTAGCTAATGAAATTGTATCAATTCGAGTATCATACTGGACCCCACTTCTAAAGATCATGTCATCATTTATGCGCCAAAAATTATCTGATGCCCAAGTAATACTGCCAGTGTCAGAGTTTTCGTCTAAACCATTATTGTGTTCACTTGTTTTTGATTTGGTAAAATAAGTAATTTGCCCAATTGATAAGTTGAATTTTTCAACTTTGTTCTGATTATAAATTCGTGTTGTTACACCCGTTGATATTTTATTAGTTGAAGCAATTCTATCTAGGCCACTATAAGGCTGATCTCTGAATAAGCCAATATAATCTGATTGCAATATAGTGGAATCATATGCCCAAATATTTGATTGTTTTCGATATGGAATATAGATGTATTTTACTCGTGGTTCTAAGGTTTGAGTATAGTTATGGAGATAAGGCATATCCCGTTCAAAGATGACTTTACCGTCAATACTAAATTTAGGTAAAAAACGATTTACGTTTTTGTCTAAGTATTTATATTGATCAATATAATTTTTAATATTATCTTGTTTATAGTGAGTAGCCATAAAACCCGCTTCGGTGGCTAATGATGACCAAGAATTGGTTAAGGTATAATTAAGCGTTGGTTCCAGATGTGCTCGCCATGCTTTAGGTTTCTTTTGACCCGATGTCAAGAAGCGGGATAGTTGAGAAAATGCTCTAAACTTGAAAGGTCCCAAATCATTATTATAATAACTAATATCTAATTGTGGCTCGGTTTGGTAAAGTGAATTTTTTAATTCAGAGTGAAATGGCTGAAAATGCTTATAGCCTAGCGTAAGATCCCAATTCTCGTCATTATAAGCAATTTTATAGAACTGTGTTAAGTAGCCAGCAGTTTGGGATGCATATTTAGAGTTTAGATTGGTAAGATACTGATTGTCGCTAACACGCGTTGTATCAGTATAAAAACGCCAATTATAGTTAATTAATTCTTCATTTTTCCAATGGAATAACCAACGATGTTTATTATCATCATAATTGTTGCCATTAAAATGATTTTTTCTATCTGCGTCATATTGTCTATCATGTTGCAACCAAGAAAATGCAAGTGTGCCTAAACCTATTTCATTTAAATAACGAAATTCTGTTTGTAATTGTACACCTCGTTTTTGTAAAATTCTCGGCGTAAAAGTTGCATCATAATTTGGTGCAATATTCCAATAGATTGGTATTGAAAAATCAATGCCATCAGTACTGTCATAGCCAAAATTAGGCATCAATAATCCAGAGCGACGTTTATCGCCAGTTGGTAATTGTAAATAAGGTGAATATAGAACAGGGACTTTACCAACACTAAATACCGCATTCCAAACTTCTAGTAGCTGTTCTTCATTGTCATGAATAACCGTTGTTCCCTTAATATTCCATGTACTATCATTAACAGGACAAGATGTAAAACTACCATTTTTTAAAATAACATAGCGGTTCTTTTCAAAATTCATCTGATCAGCATTACCGCGACCAAGTCGATTAACAAGGTGATATTGGCTTGGGCTCATATTGGCATCATTGTTATTGAGATTCATTGATGCATTCTCGCCTTTCATTTTTATCAAATTATCTTGATAATTAATATTTCCTTCTAATGTTACAGTTCGATTATTATCATCATTGGTGTCAATGGTTACTTTGTCTGCTTGAACAGTGCGGTTACCTTGCTCAATAAATACTTCACCTTGATATATGGCAATATTTGGATAAATCGCTTCGAATTGATTCGCTTCAGCATTGACTGGTAAGGTATTTATATTTCCATTGACTAAAGGGCGATCAAACCTAGGTACGTCTACAAGGCATTGAGGATTATTGCTAACAGCTTTCGGTAAATCTATAGCATAACTAGCGTTGTTATACAAAGAAATAGTGATGGTTAGTGCAATAAGAGAAGGCGTTAATTTTTTCATCAATGATTATAAAATTATTATGATTATTTTAATTTCAACATTATAACGATTATTTATAAAAGTGCGAATTAAAAATTAACGTTTCACTTTGCGTTTATTGATTTTATTAAGTTGTTTTACCATCAATATTCTTTTTTCTACCGAAGAGTATTGGAATTCATCCCACCATTTAGCCAGTTCTAAGAGTTCTCCTTTTTCGATTGAGGCTCGCATTTCTAACAGATCATAAGCTGCTCGAAATTTAGGATGTTCTAATATAACAAATGCTCGTTTACCTTCTCGTTTTTTCATACGTAGCTGCAAGCGCCAAATATCTCCCATTGTAGAGGTAAAACGTCGAGGTATGGCAATATTTTTGCATTGCTCACTTAGCACTTCGTTAATTGTCATCGAAAATGAATCATGGAATGGTAAGCCACTTTCAACGCAGGTTGCTTGTGTTTGCTCAATAATTGGGTACCAGAAAAATGCAGCGAATAAAAATGCAGGGTTGACCCGTTTATTGTTGGCAATACGATAATCGGTATTTTTTAGAGCCTGCGCAATGATTTTTTCTAGGTAACCATTTTGATTATTGGTAAAAAACCGCCCAATAATCGGAAATAATTGCTCAAAAAGACAATATTCTCTCAGTAGCTCATAAGTTTTGTAGCCATTGCCTGCTTGTAATAGTTTAAGAGACTCATCAAAAAGCCGAGCAGACGGAATATTTTTTAATAAAGGTGCAAGGTGTTTAATTGGTTCAGCAGTAGCTGGTTCAATTGCCATATTTAATTTAGCAGCAAAACGAACAGTTCTTAACATTCTAACAGGATCTTCTCGATAACGAGTCTGTGGATCGCCGATTAATCGAATAATACCTTTTTGTAAATCTTTCAATCCTCCGCAATAATCACGTAAAGTGAAATCATTAATACTATAATAAAGGGCATTCATGGTAAAATCGCGGCGAATTGCATCTTGTTCAATAGTTCCGTACACATTATCTCGTAACAGCATACCTGATTGTGAACGTTTAGATATATTAGTTTGTCCTTCTTGAGACGCATGATCTCCACGAAAAGTCGCAACTTCAATGATTTCTTTGCCAAACATAATGTGAGCGAGGCGAAATCGTCTTCCCACTAGACGACAGTTACGGAAAAGCTTCTGAATTTGCTCGGGTGTTGCATTAGTCGTGATATCAAAATCTTTTGGTGTTTTGCCTAAAATGAGATCTCTAATACATCCACCTACTAAATAAGCTTCATACCCTTGTTTATTTAATCGATGAAGGACTTTTAATGCATTTTCACTAATTTCTTTGCGGGATATATTATGTTCATTACGTGGAATGGACACATAGCCCATTTTCTGTTTATCTTCATGACGGAAAAACTTTTGATAAAAACGTGAAACTTGTTTAAAAATAGCACACCTCAAAAAAGTATCTTGGCTTAAAAATAGTTATTGTGTGTGATTATATCGTAATTGCTAATAAGTTTCCATGTTTCTTAAAATTGATGTTTTTCTCTCAATAAAATGATTTTTCCAAAATGATTTAAATATTATATTTGATTTTTTGAACATAATTATCAACAATAGTACTTAATATAGTAATATTAGTAATACCTAATTAAAAACGACAAATTTCGTTTTGCATTGGTTAGTGTTTTTTTACTAACTGATTAAGATGAAATAAAACTATACTCAGAACTTCTTCTTGTTTATTTGTTTCGTAGGATATTATTTATAAAGCATTATAATTTAAGAAATTATAAAGCGCATTTTTAATGCTATTAATCTTACATATGGAAGCTATTTGAGTATATACCATTAACTAATAACTTATTGGGGATATTATGAATATTCGTGATTTGGAATATTTTGTTTCGTTAGCTGAATTTCGCCATTTTCGTAAAGCAGCAGATGCTTGCAATGTGAGTCAACCAACTCTTAGTGGCCAAATTAGAAAATTAGAAGATGAATTAGGCGTAATGTTATTAGAACGTACGAGCCGCAAAGTATTATTTACACAAACAGGTATGATGCTAGTTGAACAGGCTAAAGAGATTTTGCGTAATATTCAAATTCTAAAAGAAATGGCAAGCCGTCAAGGTGAAGAAATGTCAGGACCGATGCATATCGGATTAATTCCTACTATAGCGCCTTATCTTTTACCTCATGTTATTACCGTTTTACATGAATCTTTTCCAAAATTAGAACTTTACTTACATGAAGCACAAACGGCTAGTATTGTTGCCCAGTTAGAAAGTGGTAAGCTTGATTGCGCTATTGTTGCGCAAGTTAAAGAGACATCTCAATTTATTGAATTGCCTTTATTTGAGGAACCAATGTTTTTAGCTGTTCGATCTGATAACGAGCTAGCAAATAAAAAGACCATTAAATTATCTGGCTTAAAAGGACATAAATTTTTAATGTTAGAAGATGGCCACTGCTTGCGTGATCACGCAATGGGGTATTGTTTTCAAGTTGGCATTGATGAAGATAAACAGTTCAAAGCGACTAGTCTTGAAACGCTAAGGAGTATGATTTCTGCGGGTCGTGGTATCACTTTATTTCCAGAACTTGCTGCGCCTAATGAGCGAATTCGTGATAATATTTGTTATATTCCTTGTACAGACCCAGTACCATCACGTAGTATTACTTTGATTTATCGCCCTGGTTCACCATTACGCTCTCGCTATGAAACAATAGCTAAGACTATCCGTGAGCATATGCCAAAAGTACTTGCTGAAAAAGAGCAATTATTAAAATCAGCAAATTAATGTTCGAGGATGTAGGAATATCAGAATTGAGCTATTAGATGAAAAATATCAAGACTGGTGGTGTTCGAGCTCAACAGAAAGAAAGAACTCGTCGTACTTTAATCGAAGCCGCATTTAATCAACTTAATGCAGAGCAAGGTTTTGCTAGTTTAAGTTTACGAGAAGTAGCGCGTGAAGCAGGAATAGCCGCTACTTCATTTTATCGGCATTTCCGTGATATGGATGAGCTTGGTTTAGCCATGGTTGATGAAAGTGGCTTAACGCTTCGTCAATTGTTGCGCCAAGCACGTAAACGTATCGAAAAAGGTGGTAGTGTATTACAGACATCAGTAACCACTTTTATTGAATTTATTGATAGAAATCCGAAAGTATTTTTATTGCTTCTTCGTGAAAAGGCAGGGACATCGTCTGCTTTTCGCTCTGCTATTGCGCGCGAAATTCAACACTTTATTGTTGAGCTTGTTGATTATCTTGATAATGCCAACCAAATGCCTCACCATTATAACGAAGCGCAAGCCGAAGCGATGGTCACTATTGCATTTAATGCTGGTGCTGAAGCCATTGATTTTGACATAGTCCAGCGTCAAAAACTAATTGAAGATCTTATTTTTCAGCTTCGAATGGTGTCCCGTGGAGCGTATTATCTTTATCATAAAGAACAAATTAAAAAAGATAACTGTTAGCAGAAAGGCTATTTCATACATGAAACCTGTATTTTTCTAAAATTATTTTAACTAAATAAATCATTTAATTAGTTAGCACTAACAGAAAAGGTTAATATTATTTTGCTAATTTAGTTACTATTTAATTTAGTTAATATTAATGGTATGAATTTCTAGAATTTAAGTTTGTAGATAGGCGACAAAAGCTTATTTTTCGGTTATTACTGTGGCAAGCACCACAGTAATATTTACCGTAATTAATTAAAGGTTTTGTAGCACCTTCTCAACGCTATCTTTCGCATCGCCAAATAGCATATAACTATTTTCTTTAAAGAAGAGTGGGTTTTGCACACCTGCATAACCGGTATTCATTGATCGTTTAGAAATAATTACCGTTTTTGCTTTCCAAACCTCAAGAACTGGCATGCCAGCAATTGGACTATTTGGATCTTCTTCTGCTGCTGGGTTAACAGTATCATTTGCACCAATAACCCAAACGACATCGGTGTCAGGGAAGTCATCATTGATTTCATCCATTTCAAGGACGATATCATAAGGGACTTTGGCTTCCGCAAGTAACACATTCATATGTCCAGGCAAGCGTCCTGCAACAGGGTGAATACCAAATCTCACTTCAATATTCATTGCTCGTAGTTTTTCTGTAATATTACTTACAGCACCTTGTGCTTGCGCAACAGCCATACCATAGCCAGGAACAATAATAACAGAGCGGGCATCTTTTAATGTTTGTGCAACTTCAGCGGGTTGTATTTCACGGTACTCACCTTGTTCTTCATCAGATGAATTTGCTATATTACCATCACTACCAAATCCACCTGCGATAACGCTAATAAATGAACGGTTCATTGCTTTACACATAATATATGAAAGAATTGCGCCTGATGAACCAACTAATGCACCAGTTACAATAAGAAGATCATTACCTAACATAAAGCCTGCAGCAGCAGCAGCCCAACCCGAATAAGAGTTTAGCATTGAAATAACAACAGGCATGTCAGCACCACCAATTGAGGCAACAAGATGGAAGCCAAAAGCAAAAGCGATAATTGCCATAACTAATAAGCTAATTGTTGCACCTGCACCACTTTTCAGTTCAACAAAGCTAAACATTAAAATGATAGAAACAACAATTGCCGCTAGGTTCCAATAATGTTTGTTTGGAATGGATAGCGGTTTAGAACTAATGCGACCATTTAATTTGCCAAAGGCGACAACAGAGCCTGAGAAAGTAACTGCACCGATAAAGACACCTACAAATATTTCAACTAAGTGAACACTAAGTTCACCGCCGCTAAAATTTTGGATGTGAGGATCTAAGAAGCTGTTGAAACCAACAAGCACGGCGGCCATGCCGACAAAGCTGTGAAGTAAGGCAACCAGTTCTGGCATTTGTGTCATTTCAACTTTTTGAGCTAAATATAAACCAATTGCCGCACCAATAACCATAGCGATAACTATCCAGTGTAGCCCACCAGTGATACTAGCAACCGCTGCGATAAGGGCGATTGCCATGCCAATCATACCGTAGATATTTCCTGATTTGGCCGACTCTTGGTTAGAAAGACCTCGTAAGCTAAAAATAAAAAGTAATGCAGCAATAACATAGGCTGCTTGAATTATTCCATTACTCATAATTTATGCTCTCCTTTACTTATCACGTTGGAACATTTTCAGCATTCTTTGGGTAACAAAGAATCCACCAAAAATATTGATACTAGCAATCAAAATAGCTACAAAGGCAATTGCCGTTGTTAAGCCATTATCATCGCTGACTTGTAATATTGCACCGACTAATATAATACCGGAAATGGCATTTGTTACCGACATTAGTGGTGTATGTAAAGAATGTGTGACATTCCACACTACGTAGTAGCCAACTACACAAGATAACGCAAACACAGTAAAGTGACCTAAAAAGCTTTCAGGAACGGAATGAGCAAGCCAGAAGAAAGCAATAATAGCCAAAGCTAAAATACCGTATTTTTTACGAACATCCATTGGTTTTGGTTCTGGCTTGGCTATTGGTTCAGCTACTTTTTTCTGTGGTTGAGCTGATACTTGAATTGGTGGCGCTGGCCAAGTAATTTCTTTATCTTTAACAACGGTAACACCGCGGATAACAACATCTTCAAAGTTAATATCAATGTTTCCGTCTTTTTCTTTAGCTAGCAGCTTCAATAGGTTAACAATGTTAGTCCCATAAAGTTGAGATGCTTGAGCTGGCATACGATTAGCTAAATCAGTATAACCAACAATTTTTACATTATTATCTGTTTCGAAAACTTCGCCGGGTTTAGTTAATTCACAGTTACCGCCAGTTAACGCAGCTAAATCAACAATAACACTTCCTGGTTTCATTGATTCAACCATTTCTTTAGAAATAAGTTTCGGTGCTGGTTTACCTGGAATGAGTGCTGTGGTAATAATGATATCCACATCTTTGGCTTGTTCTGCAAATAAAGCCATCTCTGCTTCTATAAAAGCTGCTGACATCTGTTTTGCATAACCATCACCAGTTCCAGCTTCTTCTTCAAAGTCTAGCTCTAAAAAATCGGCGCCCATACTGTTAATTTGTTCAGCAACTTCTGGGCGGGTATCAAAAGCACGGACAATTGCACCTAAGCTCACTGCTGCACCAATTGCGGCAAGACCAGCAACCCCTGCGCCAATAACTAATACTTTTGCTGGTGGTACTTTACCAGCAGCAGTAACTTGACCTGTAAAGAATCGACCAAATTGGTTAGCCGCTTCAATAACAGAACGATAACCAGCAATATTAGACATTGAACTTAATGAATCTAAAGATTGTGCGCGTGAAATACGAGGCACACAGTCCATTGCCATCACAGTAATATTTTTAGTTGCTAATTTTTCTAATAGTTCCTTGTGTTGTGCTGGATAAATATAACTGATGAGTGTTAATCCATCTTTCATTAAAGCAATTTCATCATCTGTTGGTGCATGAAATTTTAAAATGAGATCATTTTGCCAAATATCTTGCGTATTTTGAATTGTGGCTCCAGCATCAATAAAAGCTTGGTCTTCAAAATGAGCAGCATGTCCAGCGCCTTGCTCTACAGAAACTGTAAAACCAAGCTTTAACAGTTGCTCAATTGTTTGAGGGGTAGCGGCAACTCTAGCTTCATTGGCTAACCGTTCTTTAGGTATACCGATATGCATTTCGTTACGTCCTTATGTTAGTTTATTGAATGTGTATTGATTTTAGCATAAATAGTTTTGTGTGCGAGTAGGGAATCCATTTTTTATTCAAGAAATAAGATTTTAAATTATTTTAGTGATATTTATTAATTAATATTATTATGAAGTCATTACTAAATAGCTATAATTTTAATGGTATGGTTTTGACGCTTTCATTGAATATCATTACAAATTTACTCTATATTGTTATATAATCGGCAATATTTTCGTTTATACCGCAAGATAAAAAACTATGTGGTGTTTTTGATTTTATTCTCCTTAAATTAAGGATTTTTTTATGATTGATTTTTCCCAATCAGTGCCAGAACTGGTCTCTTGGGCAAAAAAGAATGATTTTTCGATCGTCTTGCCTGTTGAAAGGTTAGCTTTTTTATTAGCTATTGCTGTATTAAACAGCGAGCGTTTTGATGGAGAGATGACAGAATCGGAATTAATTGACGCTTTTAGGCATGTTTCACAAATTTTTGAGCAAAGTGAAGATACCATTACTGTGCGTGCCAATAATGCAATTAATGATTTAGTCCGACAGCGGTTTATTACTCGATTTACCAGTGAAATGACCGATGGGTTTTCTATCTATCGTTTAACACCTTTAGGAATAGGTATTACCGACTATTATATCCGTCAGAGGGAGTTTTCCACGTTACGTTTATCTCTTCAGCTTTCTATTGTTGCACAAGAGTTAAAACGAGCTGCTGACGCAGCACTTGAAGGTGGCGATGACTTACATTGGCATCGCAATGTTTTTGCACCGTTAAAATATTCAGTTGCTGAGATTTTTGATAGTATCGATATCACACAACGCGTAATGGATGAGCAACAAGCTGATGTGAAGCAAAATATTTCGGCATTATTAAGCCAAGATTGGCAAGCGGCGATTAGTAGTTGTGAAGGTTTGCTCACCGAAACATCGCAAACATTGCGCGAATTACAAGACACTTTAGCAGCGGCTGGGGATAAATTGCAAGCCAGTTTGCTTTTAATACAAGATGCGACGCTTGATAATCCTGATCTTGATAAAATTAACAATGTTGTTATGGATTTACAAGGTAAACTAGATCGAATTATTGGTTGGGGGCAAAAAGCGATAGACCTTTGGATCGGTTATGATCGCCATGTTCATAAATTTATTCGTACTGCTATTGACTTAGATAAAAATCGTGTGTTTTCACAGCGTTTACGCAAATCGATACAAGGATATTTTGAGTTGCCTTGGGCACTGACATTCGCTAATGCCGATCGCTTACTTGATATGCGTGATGAAGAACTAGCTTTACATGAAGCAGAAGTAACAGGAGAATTACCGTCAGAACTTGAATTTGAAATGATTGAAGAGATTCAAGAACATATAATTGCTCATATTGAGCAAAATTTATTGGTCTTTAAGCAAGAACATAAACCACTTGATATAGGTCTTGCCATTTATAGCTATTTGGAACAGTTCCCACGAGAACAACACTTTGATATTGCAAGGTTATTTATTGAGCAAGCTATTCGTCTAGGTATTGCCGAAGATGACTTGCTTGGAATTCCTGCTGAGTGGAAGCCTATTAACGATTATGGAGCTAAGGTGCAAGCACATGTCATCAACAGATATTAACGATTTTGAAACACAACGAACCGCACATCATCTTGATGAAGTTAAGGAGCGTATAGCCGCAAGCTCTCAAGCGTCTATTGATAAATATATGCCAGTTAAATTGGCGCAAGCAATTGCTAATCCCATCTTCCCTGAGCTTGATAGTTTACTGCGTTCTGGGCGCCATATTGGCATTGATGAGCTTGATCATCATGCCTTTCTAATGGATTTCCAACTTGAGCTTGAACAATTTTATCAACGTTATAATGTTGAATTAATTCGAGCGCCAGAAGGCTTTTTTTACCTACGCCCTCGTTCTACAACATTAATTCCTCGCTCAGTTCTTTCTGAACTTGATATGCTTGTTGGCAAGGTACTTTGCTATTTATACTTAAGCCCAGAACGATTGGCTCATGAAGGCATTTTTACCCTACAAGAATTGTTTGATGAGTTAGTTTCGTTAGCTGATGAAAGTAAATTACTTAAATTAGTGAACCAACGTTCAACAGGATCTGATTTGGACCGCCAAAAACTCTTTGATAAAGTGAAAACAGCTTTAAATCGTTTACGCCGGCTGGGTATGATCTTTTTTATTGTTGGTAACGATAGTAATCGTTTTCGTATCAACGAAGCTATTTTCCGCTTTGGGGCAGATGTGCGTAGTGGTGATGATGTACAAGAAGCCCAATTACGCTTAATTAGAGATGGAGAAGCAATTAAAATTGAATCATCACTTACCTTAGATAATGACAATAATGAAGAGCAATATGAAGACGTTAATGAGGAGACAGAATAAACATGATTGGCCACGGTAAATTTCACTCATTAACGCTAATTAACTGGAATGGTTTTTTTGCGCGAACTTTTGAGCTTGATCAATTAGTCACAACGCTATCGGGTGGTAATGGCGCGGGTAAATCCACTACGATGGCAGCATTTGTTACAGCATTAATTCCCGACTTAACCTTATTACATTTTAGAAACACAACCGAAGCAGGGGCAACATCAGGATCTCGAGATAAAGGTTTGCATGGTAAATTAAAACCAGGCGTTTGCTATTCTATGCTTGATGTAATTAACTCTCGTAACCAACGAATTATTTGTGGTGTACGATTACAGCAAGTAGCGGGGCGTGACAAAAAAGTTGATATCAAACCATTTTTATTGCAAGGCTTATCGGTAAATATAAGCCCAACTGAACTAGTAACAGAAAGATTAAATGATAAACAGGCACGTATTTTGTCGTTGCCAGAGTTAAAAGAAAAAGTTGAATTGATGGAAGGCATTATCTTTAAACAATTTAACTCTATTACTGATTATCATTCAGTTATGTTTGATTTTGGTCTTTTACCAAAACGATTACGTTCTCCATCTGATAGAAGCAAGTATTATCGTTTGATCGAAGCTTCCCTTTATGGTGGTATCTCAAGTGCTATTACCCGCTCACTGCGTGACTATTTATTACCTGAAAATAGCGGTGTACGTAAAGCCTTTCAAGATATGGAAGCGGCATTACGTGAAAACCGAATGACTTTAGAGGCTATTCGAGTCACGCAATCGGATCGCGATTTATTCAAACATCTTATTAGTGAATCGACTAATTATGTCGCCGCTGATTATATGCGCCATGCTAACGAACGCCGAGTGCATATTGAATCAGTACTTGGTTTGCGCCGTGATATGTTTAAAACACAAGATTTGCTTATTAGCAATCAATATCGTCAAGTTGAAATGGCGAAAGAGCTTAAAGAACATCAAGCAGCGCAAAGCGATTTAGAAACGGATTTACAAGCTGCTAATGATCACCTGAATTTAGCGCAAGCCGCATTGCGTCAACAAGAGAAGATCGATCGCTATCAAGCTGATTTAGATGATCTAAATTTAAAGCTTGAAGAGCAAAATGAAGTGGTGCTTGAAGCAAATGAACAATATCACATTTATCGTGATCAAGTTCAACAAACTGAACAAGAAGTTGATGAAATCAAAACCCAGCTAGCAGATTACCAGCAAGCACTTGATGTTCAACAAACACGTGCAATTCAATATCAACAAGCGTTGCAAGCACTAAAAAATGCGCAATCATTATGCCAACTACCAAAACTAAGCATTAGCAATATTGAAGATCATTTTGCTGTATTTGATGAAAAGCAAAAAGAAATTACCGAACAAGTGCTTGAGCTAGAACAAAAATTAAGTGTATCTGATGCGGCAATTAATCAGTTTGATCGTGCTTATCAATTGGTGGTTAAATTAGTTGGTGATGTGACTCGTAGTGATGCGTTTGTTGCAGCAAAAGAATCGTTAAGAAAATGGCCATCACAATGTTACCAAGCCGAACAAGCCGAACATTTACAGTTACAACTAGATGAGCTTGAACAACGTTTTTTTGAGCAGAAAGAGGCGGAATCATTATTAACACAATTTTGTAAACGCATTAATCGTCAAGTTAATTACGATGAACTTGATGATTTAAAGCAAGAGCTTGAAATGCAATTAGACGAAGTCGCAGAGCTTGCTAACAAATCGAGTGAAAAAAGAATTGAATCTAGACAAGAGTTTGAACAGATTCAATCGAAAATTGCTGATTATCGCCAAAAAGCGCCATTATGGTTAAAAGCTCAAGATTCCCTAATTGCTTTGCAAGAACAAACAGGCGAAACTTTTAGTAACAGCCAAGATGTTACACAACATATGCAAAAGTTACTTGAAAAAGAGCGTGTGCTTGTTGCTGAGCGAGATCAAATTAGTTTTAGACGTAATCAATTAGATGTTCAAATTGAACAACTGAATCAACCTAGTGGCGTTGATGATGGTCGCCTATCTATGCTTTCAGAGCGATTTAATGGTGTCTTACTCTCTGAAATTTATGAAGATGTAACCATAGATGATGCCCCTTACTTTTCAGCGCTTTACGGCCCAGCAAGGCAAGCGATTGTTGTACCTGACTTATCGCTGGTTAAACAGCAGTTAGAAAGCCTGACAGCAAGTGATGAGGATTATCCAGAAGATATTTATTTTATCGAAGGAGATCCATCATCATTTGATGATAGTGTTTTTGATTGTGAAGAGATGAATAAAGCGGTGTTAGTTAAAACCGGTGAGCGCCAATGGCGATTCTCAAGTTTTCCTCATGTGCCATTATTTGGTCGTGCAGCACGTGAAATCCACCTCGAAAAATTATCTGCTGAACGAGATGAATTGCATGAACGTTATGCAACTATTTCATTTGATTTACAAAAGTTACAACGCATTGAGCAAAATGTTGGACAATTTATCGGTCAATATCTTGCTGTAGCTTTTGATATTGATCCTGAAGCTGAAGTTCAAAAATTAACAATGAGACGTAATGAAATTGAACGTCAACTCGCATCTCAAGAAAGTATCGATCAACAAAACCAACAACAAGTCGCTAATTATAAAGAGCAATTAGCAACTATTAATAAACTTGTTGCCCAGATGCATCTACTTGCTGATGATGATTTAGCTGATCGTGTTGATGAATTGCGTGAACAATTAGCTGAAGCGCAAGAATCAGTGCAATATGTTAGCCGTAATCGTAACACAGTTTCTGAACTTGAACCGATTGTGACGGTATTACAAAGCGATCCAGAGCAAAATGAAGCATTACGAGAGCATTACAATCTAGTCAAAGCACAGCAACAAACCATTCGACAACAAGTCTTTGCATTAACTGAAGTGATACAACGCCGTGCTCATTTTAGTTATGAAGATTCAGCGGGCATGTTAAATGAAAATAGCGACTTAAATGAACAATTACGTTCTCGCTTAGAAATCGTTGAAGCTCAAAAAGTTGCAGCACGCAGCCAAATGCAACAGTATCAAGATAAATACAATCAATATAATCAAACGCTTGCATCGCTAAAAAGTGCTTTTGAAACTAAGCGCGATATGCTAAATGAACTACATAAAGAAATTGAGCAAATCGGTGTAAAAGCCGATGCGATTACTGAAGAGCGGGCACGCGCTCGCCGTGATGAAATCCATCACAAATTAAATAGTAATCGCCAACATTGTACATCGCTTGAAAAACAATTGATTATGTGTGAAAGCGAAATGACGCAAATGCAAAAACGCTTAACTCAAACGTTGCGTGATTATAAACAACTTCGAGAACAAGTAGTGCAAGCGAAAGTGGGTTGGTGTTTAGTACTAAGACTAGTTAAAGACAATAGCGTTGAACGCCGTTTACATCGTCGTGAGCTTGCTTATTTAAGTGCCGATGAGCTGCGTTCAATGTCAGATAAAGCATTAGGCTCATTACGTTTAGCAGTTAACGATAATGAACATTTACGGGATATCTTAAGATTATCTGAAGATCCAAAACGCCCAGAACGCAAAATTCAATTTTATATTGCAGTTTATGCGCATTTACGCGAACGAATTCGCCAAGATATTGTAAAAACTGATGATCCAATTGAAGCTATTGAACAAATGGAAATTGAGTTATCGCGTTTGACCGAAGAATTAACATCTCGAGAACAGCAGTTAGCGATAAGCTCCAAAAGTGTGTCAAATATTATCCGTAAAACTATTCAACGTGAGCAAAACCGTATCCGACTACTTAACCAAGGATTACAAGCAGTGGCATTTGGTCAAGTTAATGGGGTACGCTTAAATGTTAATGTTCGAGAGGCGCATTCCTCGCTTTTAGCCGCACTTGCTGATGAAAAAAATGAACATCAAGATCTGTTTAGTAACAATCGTATTACTTTCTCAGAGGCTTTAGCTAAACTTTATCAGCGCTTAAATCCACATATTGATATGGGACAACGAACCGCTCAAAATATTGGTGAAGAGCTACTTGATTATCGAAATTATCTTGAAATGGATGTTGAAGTCAATCGGGGGGCTGATGGTTGGTTACGTGCTGAAAGTGGCGCATTATCAACGGGCGAGGCCATCGGTACAGGTATGTCAATTTTACTCATGGTGATTCAAAGTTGGGAAGAAGAATCCAAGCGACTACGTAATAAAGATATCTTACCATGTCGTTTGTTATTCTTAGATGAAGCGGCTCGATTAGATGCAAAATCCATTGCAACATTATTTGAGTTATGTGAACGTTTGGAGATGCAATTAATTATAGCTGCCCCAGAAAATATCAGTCCTGAAAAAGGTACAACGTATAAACTTGTGCGTAAAGTTATCAATAACCAAGAACATGTCCATGTGGTTGGGTTGAAAGGTTTTGCGTAATAATTTTTAATTATATTTACTTATTTTTTCGCCGACATTGTCGGCGAATTTTTAATGATAAGTGATAAAAATATACTTTCTTCCAACCAAACCAAAGAAGCGCTAATGTTATCACTAGATCTTTGTTAATTTTACGGCTCGACTTCTTCAGTATTATTATCTCTTTTCGCTTTTATTTTTTTGACATTTTCAGTTGCTACCGAGGCCATTCTTCCCATGGTATCTCTAAGAATTTTTCCATCATCGGTTTTAAATGAAGCAAGCTGTTCTATACCATTTTCATCGACTTCAAAATAGGTTGCTTCAACAAACCCCAATTTACTTGCATAGAATAGATGAGGAATACTACCACGAGTTGAATTATAGATTTGAACTGCCGCATTATAATCTTCTCTTCTTTTTAAAATCGTGTTTTCAATCTCATCAAGTTGCACCATTAATTGCTGATAAGTCGAGTTTGCTTTTAAATCAGGAAAACGATTTGCTAGCATTTGAACATTACCGATAACTCGAGATGCTTCAGATGCAACATTATTTGCGGTAGCAATATTATTACTCTCAGTCACGGTAAAGTGAGTTAACTTTTCATGATCGCCATAACTAGACGCGATATCAGACAACCTTTGCGCTATATCGTGCCTTTTCTTTATCGTTACATAAATATTTGATTGTTTTTGTTTTACATTTTCAGCTAAGCTCCTAAGTTTATTGTATGCAAGAAATAGCCAAACTAAAAGACCAATGACCAAAATAAAAAATAAGAAAAACATATTATTGCCTCTTTGTTGTAATTAAATTTCTATAATTTAGATAATTAATATTTCTTTATATTTCATTGTAAAGATATGATAAAAGCAAGCCAATATGAAACGGGTTTGAATAAATATAGAGAATTGAGCATATATTACAGCTGGCTTATTGATATTAGAAGTGTTACCTATTCAGTAAATATGGTTCGCATCAAGCCCGTTATCGTAAACCTTGCTAATTAATAGGCACGTTATCACACATTCTTGTTACTTTCAACTTATGTTAAAACAATAACTTATTTTATTTATTCAGTAAATAAGGTCTGTAGATTGCAGAAGAGATAAATGATGGTGTTTTAAACCTAACACTGTTCATTGGTTTGAAATAGTGTGAATGAATTGTAAATCCCCCAAACTTAGTACACAACTCACGAAGAAAATCATGCTGCTTGTTTTAGTGTTTTATACTCAATCGGTGTCACGTTATTTAGTGCCTCATGCGGTCTTTCGGTGTTATAAATGGTTAGCCATTCTTCGGTTACCTTTCTTGCTTGTTCTAGATTATTAAATAGATATAAATCGAGCACTTCAGTGCGATAGGTACGATTAAATCGTTTAATATAGCCATTTTGATACGGGCTACCGGGCTGGATATAATCAATGGTTATACCATGTAATTTAGCCCAGTTTATAAAGGTTTTTCCTGTAAATTCTGGCCCATTATCGACCCGTATTTTTAATGGATACCCATGATATTCGGCCAGTTTATCTAAGTAACGGGTAATCCTTACGCCTCACGATT